>DASVVI010000919.1:0-5806 GCA_036386635.1 Longimicrobium sp. | reverse complement strand
CGGAGCCCATAGGCCCCCGCCAGCGTGCCGGCCACGTTGACCGTCATGCTCGTCTTGCCCGCACCGCCCTTCTGGACGGTGAAGCAGGTGAGGTGTGCCATGTGCCAGGGAGGAGGCGTTGCGGGTGTGAGTGAGGACCGGGCGTAAAGATGCCTTGCTCCGGGCTCCGGAGCAAGGCATCTTTCTTTACTCACCGCGTTTGGACAGGTTTACCCGGTAAATCGTCCGGCTCAGTTCCCCATTCCACCCATGATCCCCGCGAAGATCCCGCCGAAGATCGCGCCGATGATCCCGAACACGATCATGATGATGATGCCCGCGGGGATGGAAGCGATGGCGACCTTGATCATCAGGACGATCAGGTCGCCGATGCCGATGTCGATCCCCGTAATGCGGACGCCGCCAGCCGTGGATTGCGTGTTGACGTAGGGCGCGTGCGGTGTGTTGTCCATGGAAGCTCCGAAAGGTGCGATGGGGAGGAAGCGGGTAGCCGCCCGCCTGCGGTACTGCAGATGTATAGGGGGTCGTTGCAGGGAGGGAGCAGGTCCATCGACGCTCCGGTCACTGCGGAACTGTTCGGGCAGGAAAGCGGGGACCCACACAAAGCATCGGCAACAACGTACTCCTCGCGGCGCCGCTACGCCAGATTCTCGTGCGGCGCCGCGTAAATGCAGGTCAGCGGTACTCCAGCTCCCGCCGCGTCCACACCTTTCCTCCGCGCACCACCTGCGAGACCCTGCGGTAGTTGGCCACGTCCAAGAGCGGGTTGGCGTCGAGGATCACGAGGTCCGCGATCTTGCCGGGCTCCACCGTCCCGATGTCGTTCCGCCCCATCGCCCGCGCGCCGTTGCGCGTGCTGGCGACGAGCACGTCCATCGGCGAGAGGCCGGCCTCGGCCATCGCCGCCATCTCGCGGTACACGGAGGGGCCGTGCAGCGTGAGGGGATTGCCGGCGTCGGTGCCCATCACCACGGGAATCCCCGCCGCGTGGACGCGACGCAGGTTCGCCAGCATGAGCCGGTATTCCTCCGCGGCGCGCGCCCGGATCGCCGCGCCGTTGCCGCCGGCTGGCGGAAGCGAGTCGGTCAGGAAGGCCTTGGCGCGGGTGGCCGGATCGACGCACTCCATCGCGAGCCCCCGTGGGTCGAAGCGCCGCTCGCGAAGCTGTAGGTAGCCTTCCTGCACCGTGAGCGTCGGGTTGTACGACGCGCCCGCCTCGCGCGCGAGCCGCAGGAACTCGTCGTCCACCGGCAAGTCGTCCACCGAGTGCACCAGCAGCTTGGCGCCGGAGCGCAGGGCATCCTTCGCCGCCCAGAGGTCGGTGGCGTGCACGATGAGGGGAATCCCCGCGCGCCGCGCCTCCTCCGCCGCCACGCGGATGCGCGACTTGGATGCGGCGGTGTCCGGCGAGTTCGCGCCCACCAGGTACCACACCTTCACCGCGTCGCTCCCCCACGCGGCGATCATGCGCGCCCGGGCCCGCGTCGCCGAATCCGTGGCGGTGTGCACGAACTGGCGTTGCGCCGGCAGGTTCAGCCAGTGGTCGCGCGTGGAGAGGAGCGGACCCGCCGCCGCCACGTGCGGCGCCGCGGTCGACCTCTCGGCTCCCTCGCGCAGCGCCCACGTCCACGGATAGCCGCCCACGTCGAACGTCGCCGTCACCCCCGCGCAGAGGTGGCTGCGATAGAACCGCTCCGGATGCGCCTGCAGCGACGCGACCGTGGAGTCGTACGGGAAGCGCGCGCGCATGTCGAGCGCGTCGGGCCGCCCGTCCGCCCACCCGGTCTGCGAGTAGTGCACGTGCGCGTCCACCAGCCCCGGTATCACGTACTTCCCGCGCACGTCCACCCGCCGCGCCCCCGCCGGCACCGCGCACCCGCTCCCCGCGCACACGATCCTCCCCTCCCGCATCACCACCGTGGCGCCGGGCACAGGCGCGCGCCCAGTCCCGTCTATCAGCGTGCCCCCCACCAGCGCGGTGGCCGCCGCGCCGGTTGCCTGCGCGGAAAGCTGCTCCCTCCCCAGCAGGAGGACGAGAACGATGGCTGCAGTGCGGAACATCGTGCCCTCTGGTGTCGTGGAAAGCGGACGTGCTGAGACCTTCCATCATGGGCTCGGCGGCGCTGTGCTCGCAAGTCGCACCTGTGGCATTGGGCGCAAACAGGAGCGGCGCAGTGGTCGCGTCGAGCAAAACGTCCCCAACTAGACGGCACATGACGGTAGTCGTATGTTGCTCAAAGACCCGTGTCCCGAGTTGTTCTACCCGGAAGGCCACGGACCCAGCCCGACGCCAAACGCATCCTGTTTTGCGACTCCCAATCAATGAAGCATAGACCGCCCCTCTCACTTCATAGAGATGAAACCGGCAATCTAATTGCCGGTGTAGGTCCTGGTGTGGGTGCGGAGTTCGTGCGAGCCTATTTTCCGGAGAGCCAAACCATTCGAATTGCGAGTGCTTACTTCTCGCTAACGGGCTATAAGATTGGTCGGCTGCATACCGACCCGAGCATTCAATTTCACATACTCGTGGGGAAAGAGGATGGCACCAGCGTCAAGAAGGCTGTCCTGGACGAAATCGGTACCGAATTGCAGGGCTGCGAGGAAGATCTATGGAAGGCAGTAGCCGACCTGGTAGAACGCATGGAAGCGGGCCGGTTCAAGATCAGAGATGCCCGCTCCATGCGAGTGCCCTTTCATTGTAAATTTTACATCTGTGATCAAAAGGCGGTGTGGCACGGATCAGCAAATTTCAGCAAGAACGGGTTGTTTCAATTCCGAACAAATCTTCGCGTCCACGGCCGCAGCAGAGATCGTGCTGTTCACCCGATGGTATGACGAAGTCGCGAGTCATGCGACCGACCTTCTCGACGAACTGCTGAAACTGCTCAGACGGTGGCTTGCCCTGCATCCTCCGTTTGATGCATACCTCAAGATTCTATACCTCCTCAGCACCTTGCCGGAGCTCCCGCCGGTGGAAGGAGGTCATCCGCCGACCTATTACCAGCAGGCAGTCGTCGCGCGGTGCCTGCGCCAGATCGCGGATTGCGGTGGCACGCTGGCAGTCCTGGCGACCGGACTCGGAAAGACCATCGTCGGTGCCGAGCTTGCTTATCGCCTGGATAGTGCGGAGGAGATCAACACCGTCATCCTTCTCGCCCCCAACGCGGTGCGAGAGGCGTGGGCAGCGGAGATGGAGGGCCGGGGACTCAATCACCGCTTCTTCCCCACCGACATCCTCTTTCGTCCAGATTCTTCGCGCCGTCATCACCTGATCCATCAGATCTCGCGCCAGCTGCGTCAGGCCAACGAAAAGACGCTGATCCTGATCGACGAAGCGCATTTCTACCGGAATCAAATCCTTCGCGAGAAGCAGACGCAACAGCCCAGCCGCGTGTTCGCCCGTGTAGTCCCCGCAGTGCGCGCGGGTGCAAGAATCGCCCTCCTTACCGCTACTGCCTACGGTACCAACAGCAGGAACTTCGACAGCTTGTTGAACCTGCTCCCTCATCGTCAACCAGACCCGGTCGGCGTACCAGGGCCGTGGCAGGCCCGAACTCCGGAGGAATTCAGCAAGCTCCCGGTCGTCACGATTCTTGGGTTGCCAGATGTTCTCGCGCTCGCCAGGCGCCGCGGCGACGTGGATGCGGAAAACCGCCCTTTCGTAGAGTTTCAGGGGGAGCGCAGATATCTGCCTGACCCGATCAATCTCATTCCCGTGTACTACGAGCTTCCGCTCCAGGAACCGATCGGCAAAGCGTTCGACGCATTCTGCTTCGACTATGCTTACAAGATTCCTCAGGTGGGCTATGATGACGATGCAGGCGAGTTCGAGACGGCTTCGGACGCGGGGTACAACGCGGCGTTGAACAGCTGGCTCAGCTCGCCGCCGGCAATGGAAGAACTCATCAGGCACAACCTTGCTACAAAAGATCTCGACGAACAATTGAGTTTGGCGGAGCCCTCGGTGCCGGATCCTGAGGAGAATGCCGGCACAGGACAGCTGGAACTGCTCTCATCAGCGACGCCACGGGGAACCCGTGCCTGGGGCTTCGGAAAGGGGGCTGCCCCCTATAGCCTGGGAATAGACTGGCGAGAGAAGCACCTGAAGCCTTTGCGGGACGAGCTTGGGGATGCGCCCGACCAGAAGCTGCAGGAGCTCCTCCAGATCGTGCGCGTCTGCTGCGAGGATGAAGGGGGGAAGACCCTCATATTCGTGCGGCGCCATCGCACCGCGGTGTACTTGCATGACCGGATCCAGAAGTGGCTTCCGCACCTCGACGTCGCTTGTACGATCGAGGAGCGCGATGGCAAGATCGCGCTGAAGCCCCGCCACGCCCGAGATGAAATTCTCCGGAGCTTTTCTCCGCGATCACACGGGGAGAACCCCGAGCCGGAGCACGATGTTCTGGTGTGCACCGATGCGGACGGAGTGGGCGTGAATCTCCAGGATGCGGACAATGTGGTGAACTACGACCCTCCAAGCGGAGCCGACGTCCTGTTCCAACGAGCTGGCCGGGTACTCCGCTTGACCCCGAATCCTACCCGGAATGTAAGGGTCTATACCATGATCCCGTCGCTGGTGCACGACGAGGCCGAGTCACGGGTTGCCAGACACGTTAAGGAGCGCTTCAAGCGCCTTAACCGGCGGCACGACAAATCGCGAGAGGTTACCGGCTCAGCATTGCTCGCGAGCGCCGCGGGTATCGACATCATGAAGGAGTCTAATGTTCGCGTGGAAGATTGGTTCCGTGAGATTGACCCGCTGAGCAGGTTCGATGCGCGGGTCGAGAACTCTCTTGGAGACCACATGGGGGTTTTGGCTGAGCATGGCATGCAGGCGGCGTCGCTCCCCCAGCCCATCCACACCGCCAAAACTATGAAACGATACGGGAGACCACGCGTGTTGGTCTTCTTCATGGTTGACGGGGAATACCACTCCATACTCCATCAGCCGAGCCGCGGCCGAATCAGGGATATTGATTTCCCCGAACTCCTCCGACTCTCTCGTTGCACGCCAGATGAACCACGCGCGCCGACACGCGGGGAAGACATCGAGGCTGCAGGCAACACGGCGGTCCAGCTATGGTGTTCGAAAAAGGGAATAGAAATGTCTCGTGCAAAGAAGGTATGCGTAATTTACCTGCAGCCGGATCTGAAAAGCACGGATCCCCGGCTGTTGCTGTTCCCGTTACCCGGCAGCACATGAGGTCGGGAGAGCGCACCCGCCTGTCGCGCAGGCCGCCACGCACGGCCAGCCGTTTCTCGCTACTCGGTCTGAAGTCCTCTTTGCACGAGGGCCGGCGGCAAGTCGGCCGATCGCAGGGATCACTTGCATCGTTTCGCCGCGGCTGCTCCCGGCAATCGCGATTCATGGTCACGCCTCTTCCATCCAGCCCATGCGTATCCTACAGGTCATTCACGGCTATCCCATGCGGTTCAACGCAGGGTCCGAAGTGTACACACAGGCGCTGGCGCAGGGGCTCGCGGATCGCCATACGGTGCAGGTGTTCACCCGCCGCGAAGATCCGTTCTCGCCCGAGTTCGACGTCCGGCGTGAGGCCGATCGCGACGACGCGCGCATCCTCCTTCACCTGGTGAACGTTCCTGACAGTCGCGATTGTTATCGCAGAGTCGGGGTGGACGAGCGATTCGCGGAGGTGCTGGACGAGTTCAGGCCGCACGTGGTTCATGTGGGTCACCTGAACCACCTCTCGACTTCGCTCATCGAACGCGCATCCCTCCGCGACATACCAATCGTTTTCACCCTGCATGACTACTGGCTGATGTGCCCCCGCGGCCAGTTCAT
>DASVVI010000918.1:0-9228 GCA_036386635.1 Longimicrobium sp. | reverse complement strand
CCACGCCCCTCGCCGACGCGGCCGGGAAGGCGATGGGCTCCGGCGGGCGCTCGCTGATCCTGGTGGGGACCGCCGTCTCCACCTTTGGCTACGTGAGCGGGATGATCCTGGCCGTCCCCCGCGGCCCCTTCGCCATGGCGCGCGACGGGTTCCTGCCGCGCGCGCTGGCCTCCGTGCACCCGCGCTTCCACACGCCGCACGTCGCGATCATGGTGCAGGCGGTCATCACCTGCGCCCTCGCGATCTCCAGCAAGTTCATCCTGCTGGCGGTGCTCGCCAACCTCAGCACGCTGCTTCTCTACGCGGCGTGCTGCGTGGCCGCGTGGGAGCTGCGCCGCCGCGGCGTCACCACCGACGGCGCGATGCCTTTTCGCGTTCCGGCCGCGCCGGTGATCCCCTGGCTGGCGCTCGCGGTGATCGCGTTCATGTTGTTCTCGGTGACGCTCAAGGAGTGGGCGTGGGTGCTCGGGGTGCTGGCGGTGGCGGCGATGATCTTCTTCATCACGCGCCCCAGCCGCGCCGTGCGATGACGACATACTGCGAGGCGGCGGAGGGGCACCCCTTCCACGGGCCCTACCACGACGAGGAGTACGGCTTTCCGCTCCGCGGCGACGACGAGCTGTTCGAGCGCCTGGTGCTGGAGATCAACCAGGCGGGGCTGTCGTGGCTCACCATCCTCAGGAAGCGCGATGCCTTTCGCCACGCCTACGACCACTTCGACGTGGAGCGCGTGGCGGCGTACGGCGACGCGGAGCGCGCGCGCCTGCTTGCCGACGCCGGGATCGTGCGCAACCGCCTCAAGGTGGACGCGGCCATCGACAACGCGCGCACCATCCTGCGCCTGCGCGAGTCGCATGGGTCGTTCGCGGGGTGGCTGGACGCGCACCACCCGCTCGCAAAGGAGGAGTGGGTGAAGCTGTTCAGGAAGACGTTCCGCTTCACCGGCGGCGAGATCGTGGGCGAGTTCCTGATGAGCACGGGCTACCTGCCGGGCGCGCACCACCCCGGCTGCGCCGTGTACGCCCGCGTCGCCGCGCTTCGCCCGTGCTGGATGACCTCAACGCCGGTGCCGCAATGAAGATCCCCAAGGAGTGGCTGTCGCAGAAGGCGGGGAACGCGCCCATCTCGGAGCATCGCAACCTCTCCGAGATGACGGCGATGCGCATCCGCATGGCATGGCAGAAGCTCAAGGCCAAGGCGGAGGAGGGCGACGAGGTGTGGGCCTTCGCCAACCCGTCCAACACCTGGAAGAAGCTGGGAAAGCAGACCGGCTACGCGCTCGTGCGCAACGGCAAGATCGTCGAGAGCATCGTGGTCACGAACAGCTTCGACTGAACCGCGGCCTCACGCGGAGACGCGGAGACACGGAGAGGCGCCTCAGACGGGAGGCGGCTCGTCCGTGGCCGCGGATCGAGGGATGGGGAGTGGGGGATCAGGGGCAGGCGGCAGAGGTGGCTGCGGGTCGGCCGGCGCCGTCGTCTCGGCCTCGCGGAAGAGCGCGTAGGACTCCCAATCCCACAGGACCGTCGACTGGATCTCGGAGATTGGGAGCACGATCTGAAAATCTTCCGGCTCCACCGGCGGAGGGCGATCCAGCACGTTCGGCCGCACGCTTTCATCTGCCGCCTCGGCTTCGTCCAGCCGGCGTAACACATCCTGGAGGACGGGGCTGTAGTGGGTGGTGAGGTTGAGCTCGTGCGTGGCGGGGTCGCGGTACCCGCTGTCCGAAGGGAGGAGCCGGAGGTATTTGCGCTCGTAAGCAGGGTCGAAGTTCTGGAGCACCCATCCGATGTAGACCTTGCCGTTCTTGAGCGTAACCGCCACGGGGAGCGAGCGCTGGATGGAGTCCTCCATCAGGATCTCCAGGTAATCACCCCAGGTCTCCATCGCCGCACGCGCATAGTGGTTACGGGTACGTCCCGAGAGCCGCAGGAGCAGGTTCAGCGGCCACCAGCCGAGCGCGCCGCCGAGGAACGCAAGCAGCGACGTTCCCGCGTAGGGAAACGGTACAAGCTTCTTCCATTCAGCCCCGATCGACAGGTCGCGTGAATCGAGGAGCGTCACCCCGACGAATGCGATAGCCAGCCAACCTAGGCCCGCGGCGGCGGCGTGGAAGAGCAGCCGCTCTCCCGTGTATCGCTTCGTCGCGAAGCGCGTCGGCAGCCAGCGTGTGATAAAAAAGTACCCCCCCAGCAGAGGCAGGAGGAGTACGTTGAACGGCATGAGCGCGATCTCCCGGAAGGCCCGTTAGCACCCTTTTGCCGGGTTGTTGGTTTTGCTGTTGGCGTTTCCGGAGCGGCTGGCGTTCTTGATGGAGTGTTCGATCGCCCGGCGGCCGTTCTCGCTCCGGATCACGTCGTCGGCCTTCACGTAGCTCACACCGGAACGACTGGTGTGGACCTTCGCGCTCTTGCTGGGTCGCGAGTCGTTTGGCGTCATGCGTCTCCAGGGGCTCGGGGGCGTCTCACTCAAGCATAGAGCGGGCCGCCAGGTGCGTCAATGTACGTCTATTCGGCTGATCGAGGAGGGCGCAGAGACGGGGAAGGGTCTGGGGATGTGGCGGCTCGAGGAGATGTAGGCCCTCAGGCGGCGATCGCGGCGCGGTAGGCGGCGAGCGTCTCCGCGGCGGTGCGGTCCCAGGTGAAGTGGGCGGCGCGGGCCAGCGACCGGGCGCGGAGATCCTCGCGCAGCGCCCCGTCGTGGTACAGGCGGTACATGGCGTGGCACAAGGCTTCGGCGTCCTCAGGGTCCACGATGAGGCCGGCGTCGCCCACCACCTCCGGGATCGAGGCTCGGTTCGAGGCGATCACCGGGGTGCCGCACTGCATCGCCTCCAGCGGCGGGATCCCGAACCCCTCGTGCAGCGACGGGAAGACGAAGCCGAGCGCCCCGCTGTAGAGCGCCGCCAGATCCTCGTCCGGCACGAACCCGGGCATCACCACGCGGGCGCCCCGCGCGCGCGCCTCCGCCACCGCCCGCTCCACCCCTCCGGTTCCGCTCCCCGGCGGCCCCGCCACCACCAGCGTCAGGTCGCGGCACCCCTCCTGGAGGACGAGGCGGGTGAACGCTCCAACGGCCGCTCGCAAATTCTTGCGTACGTCCAGCATCCCGAGCGACAGGAGGTACGGTCCCGGGGGGATGCCGAGCCGGCTCCGCAACGCGTCCTGCTGGGCCAGATCCGTGCACGGGTAGAAGAGCTCCGGGCTCGCCGCGAGGGGGATCACCGAGATGCGGTCCGCACCGGCGATCCCCATCTCCACCATGTCGTCGCGGGTGGCGAGCGAGGTGGTGATCAGCCGGTCGTCCGGCGCCAAGCTTCCGATGGTCGCGGCCAGCGACTGCGCCCGGTTCGCGTCGTAGAGCGCGCCGTAGCGGGGGTGCACCACGTCGTAGATGGTGAGCAGGCGCGGCGGCGAGCCGGGGCCCAGCGGCGGGAGAGGGGCGCCCGGGGAGTGGAAGACGTCCACGCGCGGCGCGGCACCGGTGACGGGCGGGTGGACGCGCTGGTCGAGCGCGCGCGCGCCGGAGCGCAGTACCCCCGGTATCGCGTGGTTGGGAAACCACGTCCGGAGGGCGCGGTGCACCCGGCGCGCGGCGCGGCCGATGCCGGATGCCACCGGTGCGGACGGGCCGATCAGAGGCACCCGCCCCAGCACGGGATCGGTGCGCAGGTATTCCGCCGTTCCGGAGAAGGCGACGCTGGAGATGTTCGCGCAGAAGCGCAGGTCGCACTCGCCGGTCCGCAGCAGCCCCGCGGCCAGGTCGCGGTGCGCGCGGAAGCTCCCGCTGCGGCTCTCGGGGTACAGGTGCCCGAGGCCCAGCCAGGAGACGTCGAGTAGGATGCGCATGGGATCGGTGAGGAGGGCCGCGCGCTCGCCCCGGCGCGCGCCGCAATCTACCCGCCCCCGCGGGCGCGCGACAGGCGCCGGGTGCCATCGCGGAGGGGTGCGCAGTGGACCCTCGGCCGCCGGTGCAGGCGGTCGGGCCTCCCCCGCAGCGCCCCGTTGCCGGGGTATCGATCATCCGCTACGTTCGTCGTTTTCGCAGCGGGTGCCCGAAATCCATGCAGGACACGATGAAGGCTGTGCTCGACGGCGCGGAGGTCCTGATCCTGGGCGGCACGGGGTCGCTGGGCCAGCGCCTCTTCCACCGGATACTGGCCGACGAGATGGGCTCGCCCGCCTCCGTCACCGTCGTCTCGCGCGACGAGGCCAAGCAGCACGCCATGCGCCTGGAGCTCATGCACCAGGCCACGGCCACCGACGACGTCATCTACAACGAGAGCGCCAAGCGCGCGCGCTTCGCCATCGGCGACGTGCGCAACTACTCGGACATGCGCCGCTACGTGGAGCGCTCGGACGTGATCTTTCACGCCGCCGCGCTCAAGCAGGTGCCCACCTGCGAGTACCACGGCGCCGCGGCGGTGGACACCAACGTGATCGGCGCCATCAACCTGGCGCGCGCCGTCTTCGAGAGCCGCGGCGGGGGGAAGCACGTGGTGGGGATCTCCACCGACAAGGCGTGCAAGCCGGTGAACATGATGGGGATGACCAAGGCGATCCAGGAGCGCATCCTGGTGCAGGCCAACCTGGACACCCCCGGCTGCCGCTTCGTGAACGTGCGCTACGGCAACGTGATGGCCTCGCGCGGCTCCGTCATCCCCTTCTTCATCGACCTGGTGCGCCGCGGCCGGCCGGTGCCCATCACGGACCGGCGGATGACCCGCTTCCTGATGACGCTGGACGAGTCGGTGGACCTGATCTTCCGCGCGCTGCGCCACGCCAACGCAGGCGAGACGTACGTCCCCCTCCTCGCATCGGCCCGGATCACGGACATCGCGCTGGCCGTGGCCGAGGCGGAGACGTACCCCATGACCGACACCGGCATCCGCCCCGGCGAAAAGATCCAGGAGATCCTGGTGAGCGAGGAAGAGGTGGCGCACACCGTCTTTCGCGGCGACGACCTGGTGATCCTCCCCATCCTCCCCGAGCTGCGCGTGGACGAGGTGGGGACGCGCGAGCTTCCCTTCGCCGGCGAGTACACCTCCGGCGCCGCGCCGCTGCCTCTGGCCGAGGTGCGGGCGCTGCTGCTGCGGCACCGCCTCACCCGCGGCACCGCCCCCGAGACCGGCGAGATCTTCCGGTGAGCGGGTCCGCCGGCGCCGAGCACAGGATGCGCGTGATGACCATCGTGGGCACGCGGCCGGAGATCATCAAGCTGTGCCGCGTGATCCACGAGCTGGACCGGTTCACGGACCACGTGCTGGTGCACACCGGCCAGAACTACGACTGGGAGCTGAGCGGCATCTTCTTTCGCGAGCTCGGCGTGCGGCAGCCGGACCACTTCCTGGAAGCGGCCGGCGCGACCCCGGCGGAGACGGTGGGCAACGTCATCGCCCGTGCGGACGCGCTCATCGCGCAGGTGAAGCCGGACGCGCTCCTTCTGCTGGGCGACACCAACTCGGCGCTCGCCGCCTACCCGGCGAAGCGGCGCAGGGTGCCCGTCTTCCACATGGAGGCGGGGAACCGCTCGTTCGACGACCGCGTGCCGGAGGAGATCAACCGCCGCGTGGTGGACCACCTGAGCGACATCAACCTCACCTACACCGAGCACGCGCGCCGCTACCTGCTGCGCGAGGGCCTGGCGCCGGAGACGGTCATCAAGACGGGCTCGCCGATGAAGGAGGTGCTCTCGCACTACGCCGCGGAGATCGCCGCGTCCGACGTGCTGGAGCGGCTGGATCTCGCGGAGGGTGGCTACACCGTGGCGAGTGCGCACCGCGAGGAGAACGTCGATTCCGAGCGCAACCTGGGCGACCTGGTTGCGACGCTGAACGCGATCGCGGAGGGGCTGGAGCGGCCCGTCATCTTCTCCGCGCACCCCCGCACCAGGGCGCGTATCGACGCGGCGGGCGTGCCGCTGGACCCGCGCGTGCGAATGCTGAAGCCGCTCGGCTTCTTCGACTACGTGCGGCTCCAGCAGGGCGCGTTCTGCGTCGTCTCGGACAGCGGCACGGTGACGGAGGAGGCGTCGGTGCTCGGCTTCCCCGCCGTCACCATCCGCGAGGCGCACGAGCGGCCGGAGGGGATGGACGAGGGGACGCTGGTGATGTGCGGCCTGGTGCCCGGCGAGGTGCTGAACGCCATCCGCGTCGTCACGGAGCAGCACGCCGAGCGCCGCCCCGCGCTGGTGCCCGACTACGACACCGAGACCGTGTCGCTCAAGGTGGTGCGCATCATCCTGAGCTACACGCGCTACGTGAGGCGCACCGTGTGGCACGATGGCTGAGCGGCTCCCGCTTCCCGGCACCGTGCTGGTTACGGGCGCGACCGGCTTCCTGGGCGCGTACGTCGTGGACGGGCTCCTGAAGCTCGGCGTCGGCGTGCGCGCGCTGGTACGCTCCGAGCACGCCGGCCTCCCCCCGTCCGTCCAGCAGGTGCGCGCGGCCGACCTATCCGACCGCGCCGCGCTGCGTGCCGCGTGCGCGGGGGTGGACGCGGTCGTGCACCTGGCCGCGCGCACGCACGTGCTGCGCGACTCCGCCCGCGACCCGCTGGAGCGCTTTCGCCGCGTCAACGTCGAGGGAACGCGCGTCCTGCTGCGCGAGGCGCTGGAGGCGGGCACCACCCGCTTCGTCTACGCCAGCTCGGTGAAGGCGGTGGGGGAGGGGAGCGCCGAGTGCTGGACCGGCGAGGTCACCCCCCGCCCGGCGGACGCGTACGGCATCAGCAAGCTGGAGGCGGAGCAGGTGGTGAGGGAGGAGGCGGCCGGCATCCACGCCCCCATCCTGCGGCTCCCGCTGCTGTACGGCGCCGGCGTGCGCGCCAACGTGCTGCGCCTCTTCCGCACCATCGACCGCCGCGTGCCGATGCCGGTGGGCGGCATCCACAACCGGCGCAGCCTGGGGTACGCCGGCAATGTGGTCGCCGCCATCGAGACGGTGCTCACCGCCTCCGCCGCCCGCCGCGCCACGCTCTTCGTGAGCGACGACGACGACGTCTCCACGCCGGAGCTGGTGCGCCGCATCGCCGCGGCGCTGGGGGTGTCCGCGCGCATCGTTCCCTGCCCGCGCGCCATCGCCCGGCTGGCGGCGCGCGCGGGGGACGTGGTCTCGCGCGCCCTGCCGGTGCCGTTCACCACCGGCGCGCTCGAGCGGCTGACCGGCTCGCTCTGCGTGGACGTCGCCGCGCTGCGCGGGCTGGGGTGGGCGCCGCGCTACACGATGGCCGAGGGGATGGCGGACACCGCACGGTGGTACCGCGGCCTCCATCCGCGCGCATGACGGCCGGCGAGCGCCCGCTGCGCATCCTCGTCCTCTCGCAGTACTTCTGGCCGGAGGACTTCCGCATCAACGACCTGGCGCTGGCGCTGAAGGAGCGCGGGCACCACGTCGAGGTCCTCACCGGCATCCCCAACTACCCCGAGGGGCGCACGTACGAGGGGTACTCTCCGTTCCGTCCGCGCCAGGAAGAGTACCACGGCATTCCCGTGCGCCGCGTGCCGCTGCTGCCCCGCGGAGGTGCGGGCGGGGTACGCCTGGCGCTCAACTACGCCTCGTTCGCGCTCACGGCCAGCCTGCTCGCCCCGCTGGTCGCGCGCCGCCGCTACGACGTGATTCTGGTGTATGAGGTCTCGCCGATCACCGTCGGCATCCCCGCCCTCGTGCTGAAGCGGCTCACCGGCGCGGCGCTGCTCTTCTGGGTGCTCGACCTGTGGCCGGAGGTGCTCCAGGGCACCGGCGCCGTCTCGTCCGAGTCCGTGCTTGGGGCGGTGCGGCGGCTGGCGCGGCGCATCTACCGCGGCAGCGACCGCATCCTGGTGTCCTCCAAGGGCTTCCTCCGCCCCGTCGCCGAGCTGGCGGACGGCGATGCGCGCGTGCGCTACTTCCCCCAATCCGCCGAATCGTTCTACCGCCCGGTCGCGCCCGAAGAGACGGAGGGCGTTCCGCCGCTCCCGGCGGGGTTTCGCGTGATGGTGGCCGGCAACATCGGCGCGTCGCAGGACTTCCCCACGATTCTCGCCGCCGCGGAGCTGCTGCGCGACCGGCGCGACGTCTACTGGATCGTGGTGGGGGACGGGCGGATGCGGGAGTGGGTGGAGCGGGAGGTTCGCGAGCGGGGGCTGGGTGCGGTCGTCCACCTGCTGGGGCGCCACCCCGCCGAGCGCATGCCGCACTTCTTTGCCCACGCGGACGTGCTGCTGGCCTCGCTGAAGCGCGCGCCGGTCTACGCCTACACGCTGCCGGCCAAGGTGCCGTCGTACCTGGCCAGCGCCCGCCCCCTGATCGCCGCCATGGACGGCGAGGGCGCGCGCGTGGTGAGCGACGCCCGCGCCGGGCTCTCCTGCCCCGCCGAAGACCCCCGCGCCCTCGCCGACGCCGTCCTCGCCCTCCGCGCCCTCTCCCCCGAGGAGCGCGCCGCGATGGGCGCCCGCGGCCGCGACTACTTCCTGGAGCACTTCGAGCGCGAACGCCTCACGACTCGCCTGGAGGGTTGGATGCGGGAGGTGGCGCCGGCGGGCCTCCAGCCGTAGGTGAGTCTCGGCCTGCAACACGCCCACCACCTTTTTTTGTCATCCTGAGGAAGCCGCAAGACCGATCCCGGCGTCACCCCATACTCCTGCGGCGCCCGAAGGATCTAGCCGGCGCAACAGGAGGACAGCCGCGGACCACGAGTCCCTCGTTTCGCGCAGTAGATCCTTCGTTCCGCGCCAGAGGATGGAGCGAAGGCCGGATCGGTGCGGCGCGTCGCTCAGGATGACAGAATGTTGGGGACACGCATGGCGTCTGCGCGAGTCGTGCAGGCGGCGCGAAGGTGGGCGTCGCGTGTTCGCGCGGCGGATTGGTTTGCCCTGAACCCGGGCGGCGGCGTGGTCACGGGGCACGGGTAGCCACGTGGGGCGGCCCCTACGGGTTTTCGGTGCCGTTCCGCCGCGTTCGGGGCGCGGCGAGGGTGGGCGGACACGCAGGTCCGCCCCTACCGGTGGGGGGTGTGCGTGGAAGACGGTGTGGAGGGCGCGGCGGGTCACGCTATGCGTGCGTGGGAGTCGACGTGGGGGCACGCGCGGGTCGTGGGCCGTGAGCGGGGGGCGGTGCGGGGGCGGGCACGGGCGCGATAAATCGCGCCCCTACAGGATTGCGCGTCTGGTGGAGGTGGCCGGGGGGCTGAGGACGAACACCCCTCCCCCAGGTAGTTTTGGGGGAGGGGTCGCGAGGAACGAGCGGGGGAG
>DASVVI010000917.1:0-2521 GCA_036386635.1 Longimicrobium sp. | reverse complement strand
GCCTCCCGTACCTGCGACACCCAACCCGGTAGGGGCCGCCCCGCGTGGCTGCCCGTGCCCGCCAGCGCAACCAACCCGCCCACGCGCACCAACGCACGCCACCGCCCCTCCCCCGCAGTTTGGGGGAGGGGCCGCGAGGTGACGAGCGGGGGTGGGGGCCCCTGCGCCTTAAGCCGGCATCAGCGCCGCCGTGATCGTCCGCGCGCGCATCATCAACTCGCGGTCGGCGCGGGATGTGAGTAGGCGCAGGTCGCGGGGGCGGGGCGCGGGATGGGTGGCGTTGAGCGCCGGAATGAGGAGCGATGCATCGAGGTCGAAGCGGCGCGCGATCAGAGTGCCGATCGTGAAGCGGCTCACCGCCTCGGGACCCACCAGGTTCCACACGCCCGAACGCCGCTCCGCGGGGAGCGCGGCAATCTCCCAGAGTTGGCAGGCGAGGTCTTCCACAAAGATCGGGCAGCGCAGCTCGTCCACGTAGAGCCGCGACGGCTCGCCCGCACGGAGCGACTCCACCAGGCGCGCGGTGATGGCGTCCGGCGGGTCGGCGCGGACGATGAGGGAGGTGCGCGCGATCGCCGCATCGGGCGCGGCGGCGAGCACGGCGCGCTCCGCCTCCGCCTTCCAGCGCCCATACTCCTCGATCGGCGCTGCCTCGGCGGACTCGTCGTAGGGCGCGTGCTCGCCGTCGAGCACCAGGTCCGTGCTCACGTGCACGAGCGCGGCGCCGATGCGCGCGCACCCCTCCGCGATGGCGCTCGAGGCGGCCACGATGTCGCGCTCCGGATCGTCCTTGCCGTACGCGGTGTGGATCACCGCGTCGGGACGCAGGCGTGCCAGCAGCGCGGCGACCGCGGGTGCATCGGCCAGGTCGACAGTGTGCGCCGCGGCTCCGGAGACGGGGGTGCGGCGCTGCGTGGCGTGCACCTCCACGCCATCGGGCGCGGTGGAGATCAGCGTGCCGCCGAGCAGGCCGGCGCCGCCGGTGATCAGGACGCGCATCGGGTCAGGCACCGAATTCTGTGCAAAATCATTGGATCAAGATGTCACGCGAAGACGCGAAGGAAAGCACGGAAGTACTTTCTTTGCGCCTTTGCGTCTTCGCGTGAGACCATTCCTCGAACGCACACGGAGTCGTGAGAAACGGCATCAGAGCTGGAACGAGGTCACCAGCCGCTTCTCGGCCTCGCCTTCGATCAGCGCCTCGAGCTCGATGTACGGCTCCAGGCCGCTCCCCTTCAGCTTCTCGCGAAAGAGCTGGTCGAGCTGGAACACGCCTGCGGAGTTGGACATCTCAATGCGCACGCGCACGGGCTTGGTGACGCCGGGCTCGATGTGCACCGCCTCGATCGCCGCGGCGGAGACGGAGTGGATGCTCGCCGCGCCCGTGGCAAAGGGGATGCGCGAGCGGCCCTTGGCCATGTCCAGCGCATCCGCCACGCGCACGATCCCCGCCTCAAGCGTCAGCGGCTTGCCGCCGGAACGGTGGGCGATGATGGCGTGCAGGATCTCCGAGCGCAGGATGGTGGCCGAGCGCACGTCGTACAGCTCCGAGAGCAGCTCCTTGATCTTGGCCTGCGCCACGAAGAGCGAGAATCCCTCGTGGTCCGCGCGGTGGATCGACATCCCCAGATCGTGGCAGAGCGCGGCCATCACGACCACCACCTCGGCGTCGTCGTTCCCCATCCCGTAGTTCTCCACCACGCCGGGCTTGGCGCCGCGCTCCAGCAGCATGCGCAGCAGCTTGGTGGCGATGTTCATCACGATCTTGACGTGCACCGGCCCGTGGTCCGTCATCCCCAGCCGCTCCACGGCGTTGACGTTCGCCGCGAGCCAGAGGGAGTACAGCTCCTCGTCCTGGTTGATGCGCTGGATGAGCGCCGCGACCTTGCGGTTGTTGCGGCTGGGGACGTTCAGCGGAAGGCGATGGCTGAACCGCTCCTCGACCGTGCATCCCCACTGCGCCTGCTGCTCCTGCAAGTCCAGTCCTTCCGACATCCGTTCGTTCCGTGTTCGACAGGTGATCCGGGGCTCACCGAAGATGCGCGCGCGCCGGGGGCGATGACCGCCTCGCCGTATTGTACCCCCCACGTGTCACGACGGGGCAACAGGCCCAGGACAACGCGAAGCGCGTACCGTCCCATGCAGCAGATTACGGGTGCGGGAGCCGTTCGGCCAGAAAGTGCGCCGCCTCACGCTCCGCCCAGAACTCCGGGGCCCACGGCTTCCCCTGGATGAACCCCACGTGCCCGCCGTGCTTCGTAAAGATCGCCGCGAGGCTGGCGTTGGCCTCGACCGCCCGGCGCGGGATGGCGTGCGGCGGGACAAACGGGTCGTCCTCGGCGTGCACCAGGAGCGTGGGGACGCGAATGGCCGGGAGGAATTGCGCGGAGCTGGACTGCCCGTAGTAGTCCGCCACGTCGCGGAATCCGTGCAGACGCGCCGTCACCGCATCGTCGAAGTCGCGGAACGAGCGCGAAGAGAGCGCGCGCCGTGCATCACAGCGCTCGCCGATCTCCGCCTG
>DASVVI010000916.1:0-1749 GCA_036386635.1 Longimicrobium sp. | reverse complement strand
CCGGGAACCGGAGCGGCGCGTTTGGGTGTGTGCACAAGGTGGGCACCGGCGCTCGGGTGCCGGGGGCTAAAGCCCCCGGCTGGAACTACGCGAAGACCGCTGAAGCGGTCTGGGGCGCGGCGGGGTGCGGTGTGCGCCCGTGATATGGGCGCGATGAATCGTGGTCGTACGAGGTGTTGGCCACGCGCGCGGAGTTCTCCCCCTCACCCGCCCTGCGCCCCCGCAGGCGGGGGAGGGGGCTGGCCGATCATGTCGTTCCTGGCACGGCCCGTTCGTCGTATGGATAGAGGTGGGTGCCATCCGGCGTCCCGCCGCCAACCGAGTACCGGAGTTTTCCAGATGATCGACACCCCGCAGATCACGCAAGTCGAAGCCAGGAACACCGCCATCATCCGCCTCACGGTGCCGCGGCAGGAGATCCGGAACGTGATGGGGCCGGCGATGAGCGAGGTGAAGAGCGCCGTCGCCGCCCAGGGTGTGACGCCCGACGGACCGATGTTCACCCACCACCTGCGGATGAACCCGGACACCTTTGACCTCGAGGTTGGGCTGCCGGTGCCGGGTGAGATCGCGGAGAGTGGCCGTGTGCGGGCCGGCGCGCTCCCGGCCGCCACCGTCGCGCGGACGAAGTACCACGGCGGGTTCGAGGGGCTCCCCGGTGCATGGGGCGAGCTGCACGCCTGGATGCGCGCCACCGGCCACGAGCCGGGCGCGGACCTGTGGGAATCCTACGTCTCCGGGCCGGAGTCCAATCCAGACCCCTCCACCTGGCGCACCGAGCTCATCCAGCCGCTGGCGCAGTAAAACACAACGCTCATGCAGAAACGCGGAGGCGCGGAGAGATTCCTCCCCGCGCCTCCGCGCCTCCGCGTCTCTGCGTGAGACTAGTTTTTCCCGCTAAACCAGGTTCAGCGCACGTTGCGGTTGGCGGAGAGCAGGCGCTCCCACGCCTTGGACATGCGCTGGTACTCGCCGGGGCAGCGCGCCGCCCGCTCGCGCGGAAGCATCCCGCCGCTCACGATGCGCGAGTACTTCTGCGGGTCGGAGCCGTACACCCAGCAGGCGATGTTGAAGAGGCGCTGCGGGCCCAGCGAGTGCTCGTCCGCGAAGTCCGAGTTGTTGAACACCGCGTTCTCGCCCGGCTGCACGGCAAGCACGCCGTTGAAGGCGGCCTGCGCACCCTTTTCGCCGCTCCCGATCAGGATGTAGGTGGCGAGCTGGTCCACCGCGTCCTCCTCGCGCCCCGTCACCGGCAGGTCCATCACGTCCACCAGGGCGTGGCCCACCTCGTGGTACATGATGAAGTTCACGGCGCCGTCCACCGCCTCGGCCTGCGCCTGCGTCCACTGCCCGTCGCGCACGAAGATGCCGGCCAGGTGGTTGAGCATCTCGTAGCACATCGTCACCGCGCCGAGCCGCGGGCTGTAGAACGCGTTCACGTTTCCGCACTGGGCCGTGCGCACGGCTACGCTGCGCGGCAGGGCGGGGAGGTTCCGGTTGGAGTTGAGCGACTCGGTGAAGCGCTCCATCATCCCCGCCTGCTTGATGCGCTGGTTCAGCGTGCGCAGCGCGGGGGTGGTCGGCTCGCTGGAGCCGTACAGCCACTTGTTCTGCCCCGCCGTGCGCTCCTCCGCCGCCGTCTGCGCCGGGGCGGCGGAGAGGCGCTGGATGGACAGCGTGTAGCTCCCCGTCTTGCGCGGCTCGAAGGCGTTGGCCTGGATCACGTACACTCCCGTGCCGCCCACCGTG
>DASVVI010000915.1:0-2974 GCA_036386635.1 Longimicrobium sp. | reverse complement strand
GCTGATCGCGCGAACGGGGTGGGGGATCATCCGCGACGCCGTGCCGGTGCTGGTGGACCAGCGCGCCGTGGAGGCGACCGAGATCCGGCGCCTGGCGGGGACGGTGTCGGGCGTGCGCGAGGTGTACGACGTGCGCTCGCGCGGGCGGCCCGGCGCCCTCTTCGCCGAGCTGACCATCGCCGTGCGCGGGGGGCTGGACGTGGAGACGGCGCACGACATCGCCGACCGCGTGGAGAACGAGGTCGCGGACCAGCTCGGCGCTCAGGACGTGATCGTGCACGTGGAGCCGGACCGCCGCCCGGGGGCCGTGCAATGACGCCGATGCCCCGCGCCGCCGGCGAGGAGCGGATGGACGCCCCGGATGCCGACCCGCGCGAGCTGGCGCGGAGCCTGGCCGACCTTCGCGGCGTCAACCGTTGGCTGGGCGGCACGCGAGTCGTCCTCCACCACCTGGCGCGGCTCATTGCCTGGCATCCCCGCCCCGAGTACCGCGTGCTGGACGTGGCGACCGGCTCGGCGGACATCCCGCTGCACGTGGCGGAGTGGGGGCGGCGCCGTGGCCTGCGCATCCGCGTGGTCGCGACCGATGCGCACCCCGCCACGCTCGCCGAGGCCCGCGCCCGCGTCGCCGCCGATCCGGACGTGACCGCGGAGCCCGCGGACGCGCTCGCGC
The DNA here is from genome assembly GCA_036386635.1 of Longimicrobium sp. GTDB lineage: Bacteria > Gemmatimonadota > Gemmatimonadetes > Longimicrobiales > Longimicrobiaceae > Longimicrobium. The sequence continues at coordinate 2,301 of DASVVI010000915.1, read as the reverse complement.
TCCCCTACGCGGACGGGGAGTTCGACTTTGCGCTGTGCTCGACCGCGCTGCACCACTTCAATACGGACGAGGAGTGCGTGCGCGTGCTCCGCGAGCTGGACCGGGTGGCGCGGCTGGGCGGGATCGTGAACGACCTGCACCGCTCGCGGGCGGCGCTGCTGGGCGCGCGGCTCCTGGCGGCGACCGTCTGGCGCACGCACCCCATCACCCGCAACGACGGCCCGCTTTCCGTGCGGCGCGCCTTCACCCCCGCCGACCTGCGCTCGCTCGCCGGGGCCGCGGGGCTGCGCGGCGCCGAAGTGTTCGCCCACGTTCCGTTCCGCGTGGCGCTCGTCTGGGACGGGCGGAGCTCCTGAACAGCAGCCTCACGCGGAAACGCGGAGACGCAGAGGAGAGGTGGCGGAGGCTCTCCGTCCCTCCGCGGCTCCGCGTGAGACCTGTTGTCGCTGTCCGGTGCGCTTCGTGCCGTCCACGCACTGACGCACTCACGCACTAACGCACTTCTGTTTCTATGCATGATGCGGTAATCGTCGGCGGCGGACCCGCGGGTTCGGCGATGGCGGCGAGGCTGGCCGCGGCGGGGCACGACGTGCTCGTGCTCGACCGCGCCCATTTTCCGCGTCGCAAGCCGTGCGGCGAGTGCGTGAATCCCGCGGGGGTGGATGCACTCCGCGCCCTCGGCGTGCTGGATGCCGTCGAAGCCGCGGGTCCCGCCCGGCTGGACGGCTGGCGGATCCGGCAGGGGGCGGGGGATGGTTTCCGCGGGCGCTTTCCGGGCGAGGTGCACGGGCTGGGGATCGCGCGCGACGTGCTGGACTCGATTCTCCTGGACCACGCGCGCGGTCGTGGCGCGGAGGTGCGCACCGGCGTACGCGTCACGGGCGTGCTGCGCGAGGGTGGCCGCGTCGTCGGAGTGAGCGTCGAAGGCGGCGAGGAAATCCGCGCGCGCCTCGTTGTCGGCGCGGATGGGCTGCGTTCGGTGGTGGTGAGGCGGCTGGAGCTGCTGCGGCGGGCGCCACGGCTGCGAAAGGTGGCTCTGACCGCGCACGTCGACGGCGTCGATGCGGGACGCGGGTGGGGCGAGCTGCGCGCGATCGGGCCCGGGTGCGTGGGAATTGCGGAGGTGGATGGCGGGCGCTTCAACGTTACCGTGGTCGTGGCCGGAGATGAGGCGCGCGAGGTGGCCGGCGACCCCGCCGCGTTCTTTGACGATGCCCTGCGGCGGTTCGGCTTCGCGGATGCGCGGCGTGTGGACGAGGTGCTGGCCAGCGGGCCGTTCGACTTCCCCGTGCGCCGCGCGATCGTGGACGGGGCGCTGCTGGTGGGGGACGCGGCGGGGTACTACGATCCCTTCACGGGCCAGGGGATCTTTCGCGCCCTTCGCGGCGCCGAGCTCGCCGCCCGCACCGCCGATGCCGCCCTGCGCGCGGGCGACCTCTCCGCCGCCGCGTTGGCGCCGTACGAGCGGGACCGGCGACGCGCATTCGGGCCCGGCGAGCGGGTGCAGCACCTGGTGGAGGCGTTCGTGTCGCGCCCCGCGCTGCTGCGCCTGGTGTCCCGCCGTTTCTCGCGCCGCCCCGCTCTCGCCGACGCCATCATCCGCGTGACGGGCGACGTGCGGCCGGTGCGGTCGCTGCTGCGGCCTTCGCTGCTGCTGGGGCTGGTGCGCTAGGGGGCCGGCATCGCCGGGGGCTGAAGCCCCCGGCTGGAACAACGCGAAGACGGCTGAAGCCGTCTCGTGGAATGCGGATCTGGCCCGCGAGTCCGCGAAAGCGGACTTTGTGCTGTTGTTGCAGCGAGTTCAGTCGCCACCTCACAAGGCCCCAGCACCCCACGATGCGCCTCACCCTCCGCGACGCCCTGGGCGCCGTGTTCATCCTGGCGATGTGCGCAGTGTGCGTGCGCCTCGGGTTCTGGCAGCTCGACCGGCTGGAGCAGCGCCGGGAGCGCAATGCGGTCGTGTTGGCGGGAATGCGGCAGGCACCGCGGCCCGTCGACGCGGCGCTCGTCAGCGAGATGCGGCGCGATCCGGCGCGGCTGGCGTACCGGCGCGTGGTGGCGCGCGGGCGCTACCTCGCCGCGGCCGAGGTCGTCCTACGCGGGCGGGTGGAGGGCGGGCGGCCCGGCGTGCACCTCGTCACGCCCCTCGTCGTCGAAGACGGAAGCATCCTCCTCGTCAACCGCGGCTGGGTGCCCGCCGCGGACGCCATAAGGCCCGCAGAGCGTCCCGCACTCCCCGCCGGAGCCGTCACTGTCGAGGGCATCCTCCAGGAAGTCCCAATCACGCAGGACCGCGGCGGC
>DASVVI010000914.1:0-4099 GCA_036386635.1 Longimicrobium sp. | reverse complement strand
AGGCGCGACGCCGCCCGCGCGAGCGCCAGCCCCGCCACCCCGCCGAGCAGCGCCAGGAGCACGCTCTCGGTCAGAAGCTGCCGCACCAGCCTCCCTCGCGACGCGCCGACCGACACCCGGATGGCGATCTCTCGCCGGCGCGATGCTGCGCGCGCAAGGAGGAGGTTGGCCACGTTGGCGCAGGCGATGGCGAGCACCGCAGCCACCACCACGGACAACAGGATGAAGACGACGAGGACCTCCGGCGACGATGCGGCGCTCACCAGCGTGCCCCCCGGAATCGCGCGGAAGCGCACTTCCCGATTCGTCTCCGGGTACGCCGCTCCAAGGCGCGCCGAGAGTACCCGCAGCGCGCTCGTCGCCTGGTCGCGCGTCACGCCGGGCGCCAGGCGGGCGATGGGGAAGAGCCAGTGGGACCCGCGCTCGGTGAGGAGAGACGCGGCCCCCGGCGCCGCGCCGCGCAGGATCGGCTGCTGCGCGAGCGGCAGCCACACGTCCGGCGCGATCTCCACGTCGGTGCCGCGGAAGACGGCGGGCGCCACCCCCACCACGGTGAACGCTTGGCCGTTGAGCCTCAGCTCGGAGCCCACGACGTCCCGGCCGCCCCCCATTTCGCGCATCCACAGGTCGTGCGACACCACCGCCACCGGCTTAGCACCGGCCACGTCGTCGGACGGCAGGAGCGCGCGTCCGACCGCCGGCCGCACCCCCAGCACCGCGAAGTAGTTGCCGCTCACGAGCTGCCCGCGCGTGGGGGCGCCGCTGCCACGCTCAACTTCGGCCCGCCCGGAGGCGGCCACCCCGGCGAACACCCCCCGCAACGCGGCGGCTTCCAGGTAGTCCGGATACGAAAGCGGATTGGATGCGCCGGGCGCCCCGCGCTCGTTCGCCAGCAAGCGCACCAGCTCGTGCGGGCGCTCCGCCGGGAGCGGGCGCAGGAAGACGGCGTTGGTCAGCGAAAAGACGGCGGTGTTGGCGCCGATTCCCAGCGCCAGCGTCACCACGGCGGCCAGGGCGAACGCGGGCGCACGGCGCAGCGATCGGATGGCGAAGCGCAGGTCCTGGAGGAACGCGTCCATGATGGGGCCGGTGGCGAGGTGGAAGAGCGCGGGTCACGCGCGCCCTCAAAGCGACACCCGTGCCCCGGCCGCGAGGACGCAACCTCTTGCGCCGCATCGGGTTGCGTTCCCACGAGGCGAGCGCGGTGTTCACGCCTGGGAAAGCACAGTCCCAGAAACGAGACAGCCCGCGGGCGCGACCCCTCTCCGTTACCCTTGCCGTATCCCTCTGTGTCTCTGTGTGAGGCCGTTGTCGTTCAGGGCCGAAGCGACTCGTCCAGCCGGGGCTCGAGCGAGGTCCACGCGCCGCCTTCCAGCGCGATCAGCGTGGCGAAGTAGACCTGGCACTGGTGCTCGGGGAAGTTCGCCATCACCGCGTCGGCCGCCGCGTTGAGCTGCGCCTCGTCCAGGTTCACCTCGGCATCCGGCTCGGTGACGCCGTCGGTGTGCGCGATACCCGCCGCATCCAGGAAGGCGGAAAGGAGCGGGACGCGCTCCTTCAGGTGGAACGCCATCAGCAGGTCGACGATGATGTCCTCGCTGAGCGGCGCCCGCAGCGTGGCCTCGGCGATCTGCGGAACGCCCCAGCTCTGCGCCGTGGCGGCCCGCACCTTCAGCACCTGCGCCAGGTGTCCGCGCAGGGCCTGGGTGAAGCCGGCGCCGCGGTCCGGCCCGGACGCCGCGCGGATGGCGAGGACGCGCTCGTCGGGGGTCATCGCGCGCCAGATCTTGCGGAGCCGCCGGGTGCGCTCCGTGACCGCGGCGGGCGGGGTGAAGCGAGGTGCGCTCATAGGACGATCTTCTCGAAAGTGGGGTTGAAGTGACCGGACAGGCTACAACCCCGGCCCGGCACGCGCAATCGCGGAACCCCCCGCGTCAAACTCGAGCATCGTGGTGCGTTACAGACGTTCGCGGTGGCGCGGACGGTGCAGCGCCTCCCCATCCGTGGCCGTAACGCCCCCTGGCCGGAGCTTCCCTGGATGCGATTCCTCACCGCTGCACTGGCGCTCCTCGCGCTCGCGGCGCCCCTGCAGGCGCAGCGCTCACCCCTGCGCGCCACCCCCGACGCGCCACGCGTCACCGCGCGCCAGCAGCGCGCCGACTCCATCCGTGCGCTCCGGCTGGCCCGCGGCGCGCAGGCCGAGTTCGAGCGCATACGCGCGCGGCACCTCCCCTGGACCAACCAGCGCTCGTCCGGCGCCGGGCGGTGCGACGAGGTGATCGGGCGCTTCTGCCTCTGGTACGACGAGCCGGAGACGGAGTGGACGCCGCCTCCCGAGCCGGAAGGGCTGGTACGCGCGCGTACCCGGGCCCTGGCGCGCCTGGCCGAAGCCGCCCGCCGCGCCCCCGGCGACGAGTGGATCGCGGGTCAGCGGGTGCGCTACCTGGTGGAGGCGGGGAAGAAGGAGGAAGCGCGCGACGCCGCCCGCGCCTGCCGCGCCTCGGGCTGGTGGTGCCGCGCGCTGGAGGGGTACGCCGCGCACGCCGCCGATGCCTACGCCTCCGCCGACAGCGCGTTCGGCGCGGCGCTGGCCGCGATGCCGCAGCGCGAGCGGCGCGAGTGGCTGGACCTGGAGCCGATCCTGGAGGCGGACGACACCCGCGCGCTCCGGCGCATGGACCCCGCCGCCCGCGACGCCGCCACCCGGCGCCTCTGGTGGCTCGCCGACCCGTTCTGGATGGAGCCGGGGAACGACCGCAAGACGGAGCACTTCGCCCGCCTGGTGCACGACCGCCTGCAGGACCGCGCCCGCACCACCGAGGGCCTCGCCTGGGGCGACGACCTGCGCGAGATCGTGCTGCGCTTCGGGATGCCGACCGGCTTCGAAAAGATCCGCCCCGAGATGTGGCAGTCCACCACCCACGCGGGGATGGTGGTGCACTATGCCGCGCACGGGCGCGAGTTCCTCCCCCGGCTTGACGAAAAGCAGCCCTTCGGCGCCACCCCGCCCGACGGCGAGCGGCTGCTGAGCAACCGGGCGCGCTCCAGCTACGCCCCCCGCGGCATCTCGCGGCTGGATACGCTGGCGCACCAGGTGGCCGTCTTCCGCCGCGGCGACTCGGCGGTGGTGATCGCCGGGCTCGCGCTCGCAAAGGACAGCCTGCCGCCGTCGCCGCGCACCGAGGCGGGCATCGTTCTGGCCGAGAGCGACAGCGCGCCGGTGTGGATGAGCACCGCGCAGGTGGCCGGCTCCACCGCCGTTCTGCGCGTGACGGCCCCGCCGCGCACCGCCATGTTCAGCCTGGAGGCGTGCGAGCTGGCCAGCCGCCGCGCCGGGCGCGCCCGCTACTCGCTCCCCCTGGACCGGCCCCGTGCGGGCGGCGTGTCGCTCTCCGACGTCCTCCTGCTGGCCGATCCCATGGCGCATCCTGAGACGCTGGACGAGGCCGCGCCGCTGGTGCGCCCCGGCACGCGTTTCCGTGCGGGGGACCGGGTGGGGCTCTTCTGGGAGGTGTATCGCGACGCGCCCACGGCGGACACGCTGCGCGTTTCGCTGGCGCTGGCCCGCCGCGCACCGGGCGGTGTGCGGCGCATCGCGGAGCGGATCGGCCTGGCCCCCACTGCCGCCCCCGTCCGCATGCGCTGGACGGAGGAGTCGGGCGGCGCCGCGCTCCTCCCCCGCTCCACCACCGTCGCCCTCCCCCAGCGCCTCCCGCCGGGCGAGTACCTGCTGGAGGTCACCGTGCACCCCGCTGCGGGCCCGCCGGTGACGGCGACGCGGGCGTTGACGATCGAGCGGTGAGGGCATCGCAGGGCACGCGTAGATCGTCGTGCGGCGCGGGGTTCGTCGTGGGGGCGGTCACGGGCAGCCACGTGGGGCGGCCCCTACAGGTTTGGTGCACAGGGGCGGGGATTGGGGGGGGCAAGGGCGGGCAGACACGCAGGCGTCTGCCCCTACGGGTTGGGTGCGTCGAGCGGGGATCGGGGCGGGGGAGGGCGTCCAGATCGATGCGTTTCGGACGCCGAAGGTCTCCCCCCTCCCCAAGGCTGTTTTTGGGGGAGGGGGGCCGGGGGGGCGGGGGCCCGCTGTTCCGCATTC
>DASVVI010000913.1:0-11096 GCA_036386635.1 Longimicrobium sp. | reverse complement strand
CTCGTTTCGCCACAACCCCGGCGGCCTGCTCGCCTATTCCGCCGAGTACTCCCGCGCCTCCGTCGGCGACAACGACGTCCCGCTGCAATCGGGCGGCGTCATGCTGGCGCTCCGCGCGCCCATCTCCCGCCTCGGCCTCTCGCTCTGCGCGCGCGGCGGCGCGATGGCATCGCGCCTTTCGGACGACCCCAGCGCCAGCGAGCTGGACAACGTGACCTTCCCGGTCGGCATCGTCCTGGAGCTCCCCATCGCGCTGCGCGAGGGCCGCGCGCTGGTGCCGTACGTCGCCCCTCAATACCTCTTCTCCCGCACGCGGGGCGAGGTCCTCGGCCTGGACTACGAGCGCTCCGCTGACGCCCCCGGCGTCGAAGCGGGCCTCGGCCTGCGCGTGGGCCGCGCCGCCCTCACCCTCGGCGGCAGCTTCTCCGACCTCCCCGACGACCTCGTCACCGCGGCGGTGCCGGCGCAGTCGCTGTTCCTGCGGGTGGGGGTGGTGTTTTGAGGGGAGGGCCGGGTTTTGGCCGGGCCGCCATCCAGGCCGCGATCCAGGAGCGAATGAATTCGCCGCTGGAAGCGCGCAAAGTCCGCCTGCGCGGACTCCGGGTCGAAATCCCGTTTCGCCAGCCGGCTTCAGCCGTCTTCGCGTAGTTCCAGCCGGGGGCTTTAGCCCCCGGCGACGCGGCCCCGGCGCCCGGCGATGCGGCACCCGCGCCCGCCGAGCCTGCGAAGGCAGGCTTCCCGCGGTTGTTGCAGCGGTTTCAACCGCCGGCCCCCCCCCTCACCCCATCAGCTCCCTAAGCATCCCCCGCGGGTTGTTCAGGAACTCGCGGGTGACCACGTAGTGCTCGGTGTCCTCGTACGCCACCTCGCGGATTCCCCCCTCCTCCAGCAGCAGGATGCGCGCGCCGGGATACGCCATCAGGATCGGTGAGTGGGTGGCGATCAGGAACTGCGACTTCATCTTGACGAGGTCGCGGATCCGCACGAGCGCCGCCATCTGGCGCATCGGCGAGAGGGCGGCCTCGGGCTCGTCCAGGATGTACAGGCCGCCGCCCGTGAACCGCTCCGTCATCAGCGCAAAGAAGCTCTCGCCGTGCGACTGCTCGTGCAGCGCGAGGTCGCCGTACGACTCGCGGATGGGGCGGCCGAGCGGCGGAAGGAGCGCGTGGTCCGCGGAGTCGATGCGCTCGATCTCGGTGGCCACGTTGAAGAAGCTCTCGGCGCGCAGAAAGTAGCCGTCGTGCGCCCGCCCCGCCCCGCGCACCAGGGTGAGGTAGCGAAACAGCTCCGAGTGCGAGCTGCGCGTGGCGAAGCGGAAGTTGCGCGACCCGCCCTCCGCGTTGAACCCCCACGCCACCGCGATCGCCTCCAGCAGCGTCGACTTCCCGCTCCCGTTCTCACCGATCAGAAAGGTGACCTCCGGGTGCAGCTCCAGCTTCCCAAGCGTGCGCACCGCGGGGAGGCTGAACGGGTACTCGTCGAACGACGGCACGTCGTGGCGCTCCAGGCGCACCGAGCGCAGGTACTGCGTTGCGATCACGAGCGGTACGGGTGAGCGGTGGCCCACAGACAATGATACCATCTGTTCAGAACGTACGTGCAAACTCCTGAACCGCTAGCCTCACGCAGAGGCGCAGAGACGCAGGAGAGAACGGCAACTGCATGGCTCACACAGAGACACAGAGCCACAGAGAGAGCAGCACAAGATTTCCTCTGTGGCTTGTAGTTCCCTCTGTGTTCCTCTGCGTGAGGCCTTCTGTTCTTCTGTTTTCTCACCTGCGCCTCTGCGCCTCTGCGTGAGACCCGGTTCAGAATGCACGGATGTCAGGTGGAAATATACCGGTGCAAGGCGCGGCGAAGGAGGTACACGCCGAACCACTCGCGATCGTCGGTCCAGCGCTGCTCCAGCACCCACCCGGCGCGGTTGGCGAGGCGCTCGAAGGCCGCGGGGGCGTACTTGTGCGAGTACTCCGTGAGGATCGACTCGCCCGCGCGGAAAGCGATCCGCGTGTGGCGGTCGCCCTCCGCGGGGATGCGGACCTCCTGAGCGCGCGTGCTGATCAGGTGCATCTCCACGCGGCTGTCCGCCTGCACGTACGGGGCGTGGTGGCGAAAGGCGGCGAGGTCGAAGTCGGCGCCGCACTCGCGGTTGATCCGCGCCAGCAGGTTCAGGTTGAAGGCGGACGTCACCCCCTCCGGGTCGTTGTAGGCGCGCTCGATCACCTCCGGCTCCTTGGCCAGGTCCACCCCGATCAGCAGGCGCCCGCCCGGCCCGCACAGCTCCCCCACCCGCTCCAGAAAGCGGCCCGCATCGTCCGGCTCGAAGTTGCCGATGGTGGAGCCGGGGAAGAAGGCGACCACGCCCGCGGCCGGGCGCGTCGGCTCGGGGAGGGAGAAGGTGGAGGTGTAGTCCGCGCACACCGGCAGCACCTCCAGCTCCGGGAACGCCTCCGCCACCGAGATGGCGAAGGCCAGGAGCTGCGTGCGGGAGATGTCGATGGGGAGGTAGGCCGCCACCTCGCGCAGCTCTTCCAGCAGGATGCGCGTCTTGATGCCGCTCCCGCTGCCGAACTCCACCAGGCTGCACCCGGGCCCTATGCACCGCGCGATCTCCCCCGCGGCGCGGCGCAGGATGCCGATCTCCGTGCGGGTGGGATAGTACGCGTCCAGCTCGCAGATCCGCTCGAACAGGCGCGCCCCGGCCTCGTCGTAGAAGTACTTGGGCGACAGCTTCTTCAGCGGACCGGTGAGCCCCGCCAGCACGTCCGCCCGCAGGTCGTCCGGCACCGGCTCCAGGTCGTACAGCACCACGCGGCCGTGGGCGACCTCCCGCGCCGCCCGCGTCACACGTCCCTTGCCAGCCGCACGCCCGTGAACTGCCAGGTCGCGTCCGGCGGAAAGAAGTTGCGGTAGGTGGGGCGGATGTGGGTCTCCGAGGTCGCGCACGAGCCGCCGCGCAGCACGAACTGGTTGCACATGAACTTCCCGTTGTACTCGCCCAGCGCGCCCGGAGGGGCCTGGTAGCCGGGATACGGCACGTACTGGCTGCGCGTCCACTCCCACACGTCGCCGTACATCTGCACGAGGCCCTCGCCGGAGGCCGGGGCGGGGTGGAAGCGTCCGCTCTCGGCCAGGTTGCCGCGCATGGGCACGGTGGCGGCCGCAACCTCCCACTCCGCCTCCGTGGGGAGCCGGGCGCCCGCCCAGCGCGCGAATGCCTCCGCCTCGAAGTAGCTGAGGTGCGACACCGGCTCGTCCGCGGCCAGTGCGCGCATCCCGGAAAGGGTGAAGATGCGCCAGTCGTCGCCGTGGCGCTCCCAGTAGAACGGCTCCGTCCACCCGTTCTCCTGGACGGTGGCCCACCCGGCGGATAGCCAGAGCTCCGGCCGCCGGTAGCCGCCGTCCGCCATGAACTCCAGGTACTCGCCGTTGGTCACCAGCCGGCTGGCGAGCTGGAACGGCTCGATCCACTCGCGGTGGCGCGGGCCCTCGTTGTCGTACGCGAAGCCTTCGCCCTGGTGGCCGACCTGGTGCAGCCCGCCCTCGAAGCCGATCCAGCGGAGCGGCGCCGCCTCCCCCGCGGGCTCCGGCGCGCGCTCCCGGTACACGGGGCGCAGCGGGTTCACGGAAAAGACGTGCTTGAGGTCGGTGAGCATCAGCTCCTGGTGCTGCTGCTCGTGGTTCAGCCCGATCTCCACCAGCGGCTGCAGAGTGGCCGCGAGCTCGTCGTCCGCCCCGTCCAGCAGCTCCATCATCCGCTCGTCCACGTGGCGGCGATACGCGAACACCTCCGCCACGGTGGGTCGAGAGATGTAGCCGCGCTGCGCCCTGCAGTGCCGCTCGCCCGCGTGGACGTAGTACGAGTTGAAGAGGTACAGGTACGCCGGGTTGAGCGGCTGGTACCCCGCCAGGTGCGGCACCAGGACGAACTGCTCAAAGAACCAGCTCGTGTGCGCCAGGTGCCACTTGGTGGGGCTCACGTCGGGCATCGACTGTACGACGTAGTCCTCGGTCGCCAGCCCGTCGCACAGGCGGTCGGTGAAGGCGCGCACCGCGGAGTATCGCTGCGCCAGGGCAGGGGACGATTCGAGCATCAGGGTGGCCATTCGGTACCGTCCTCCTGCAGGTGGGTCGGGTGTGGATGGGCGCCGGGACGCGCGGAAGCGATACGACACCGCGCCCCGCCGTGGATTCCCGCGCTACCGCACGCGCCGGAGCTCGGGCACGCGCAACGTGACGGCCAGCACGATCAAAAAGAGCGCCGCGGCTCCGGCGGCGAGCGCGGCCGGGGCGCCGACGGCGCGGGAAAGGGCGCCGGCCTGCAGGGCGCCGATGGGAGTCATCCCCAGGAACATGAAGACGTAGACGGACATCACCCGCCCCCGCAAGCGGTTGGGGACCAGCGACTGGAGGAGGGCGTTGAGGGTGGCGTTGTTGAGGATCATGCAGAAGCCCGCGCACCCCAGCAGCACCAGCGCCAGGGGGAGCGTGCGGGCAAAGGTGAAGGCGAAGAGGAACGCGCAGAACGCCAGCGACGACCACACCATCAGCCGCCCGCGCGGCAGCCGCCCGCCCCCCGCCGCCAGCGCCACGCCCCCCGCCAGCGCGCCCAGCCCCGTCGCCGCCAGCAGGTAGCCGAGGCCAGTGGCGCCCACGCGCAGCACGTCGCGCGCGAAGACGGGAAGGAGCATGGCGTAGGGGAAGGCGGTGATGCTCATCGCCGCGATCAGCCACACCAGCGTCCTCACCAGCCGGTCGCCGCGAATGAAGGCGAGCCCCTCGCGCAGGTCGTCCAGCGTGGACGTGGTGCGCTCCGGCGGACGAAAGGGCGGCAGGCGCATCATCATCAGCCCCACCACCACGAACAGGAAGGAGACGGCATTCGCGTAGAAGCACGCGGCCACCCCCGCCACCCCGATCAGCCATCCCGCCAGCGCCGGCCCGATGATGCGGGTGCCGTTGAAGGCGGAGGAGTTGAGGGCGATGGCGTTGGGGAGGTCCTCCTTCCCTACGAGATCTACAAAGAACGACTGGCGCGTGGGGACTTCGAAGGCGTTGGCGCTGCCGAGCACCAGCACCAGCAGGAGGAGCACCGGGTATGTGATGAGCCCCAGGTGCGTGAGCACGGCCAGGGCGAGCGACTGCGCCCCCATCACCAGGTCGGCGATGAGGATGATGCGGCGCTTGTCCGCGCGGTCGGCCACCACGCCGGCCCAGAGGGTGAAGGCGAGCGACGGAAGCGACCCCGCCGCCGTCACCACGCCCAGCAGCAGCGCGGAGTTGGTGAGCTCCAGCACGAGCCACCCCTGCGCCGTGCTCTGCATCCAGGTGCCGCACAGCGACAGGATCTGGCCGGCGTAGAAGACGCGGAAGTTGCGGTGCCGCAACGCCGCCAGCGCCCCCCGCTGCGCGGGCGGGCGCTCCGCTCCATCTTCGGCGGGTTCCGTCAACGTGCCACCCCCGGTGCGAGTCGTCTGCGGGCCGCACAAGATAGCGCGGCGGAGCGCAAACGGCAGGTCTCACACGGGAGGGAAGAGTCTCACGCGAAGGCGCAAAGGCGCAAAGAAAGGGCTTCCGCGTCTTTCCTTTGCGTCTTCGCGCCTTTGCGTGACATCCTGTTTCTGAGGCGGTTTACTCCGCGCGCACCGCCACCATCGGATCGACTCGCGCGGCGCGGGAGGCGGGCACCGCGCCCGCGGCGAGCGCGGCCAGGGCGAGCACGAGGGCGGCGGCGCCCATGACGGCGGGGTCCGTCGCCTCCAGGCCGTAGAGGAAGGAGGAGACGAAGCGGCTCAAGGCCAGCGACAGCGCGAGGCCCAGCACCACGCCGGGGGCCACCATCCGCACAACGTCGCCCAGCACCATCCTCACCACGCGGCGGCCCGGAGCACCCAGCGCCATGCGGATGCCGATCTCGCTGCTGCGCCGCGCCACCGAGTACGCCACCGTGCCGTACAGCCCAAGCACCGCCAGCAGCAGCGCAAGCCCGCCAAAGAACCCGGCCAGGGTGGCGAGCAGCCGCTCGCGCAGGAGCGACGCGGACACCTGGTCCGCGAGGGCGCGGAGCTCGAAGACGGAGCCCGGGGCCGCCTCCCGCACCAGCGCGCCCACCGGGCGCGCGAGCGACTGCGGATCGCCCCCGGTGCGCACCACGAAAGTGAGCGGAGCCTTCTCCTGCTGGCCGGCCGCCAGGTACATCGTGGCCTCGGCGCCGTCGCGCAGCGAGCGGTACACCGCGTCCTCCACCACGCCCACCACCTCCACGTCGATGGGCTTCATGGGGCCCGACTCGTACTGGATCCGCCGCCCGACCGGCTGGGCCGCGCCGAAGTAGCGCCGCGCCATCGATTCATTGATCACCGCCACGGGGGTGGAGCCCTCGCGGTCGCCCGGTCCGAAGTCGCGGCCGGCCAGCAGGCGGGTGCCCATCGCCGCGAAGTAGCCGTCGCCGACGGCGTTCAGCCACACCATCGAGTCCTCGCGCTTCGCGGGCTGGAAACCCTCCGTCTTGGCGATGGTGTTCCACATGGCGCCGCCGATCGGCGTCAGATCGGCCACGCCGGCGCCGCGCACGCCGGGCATGGCGCGCAGCCGCTCCAGCAGCTCCTGCTGCATGGCGAGGCGCGCTTGCGGCGTGAGCTGCCGGGCGGACGCATCGACGGAGACGATCCCCACGCCTTCGCTGTCGAAGCCGGGGTCGAGCCCCTGGAGGCGCGAAAAGGTGGAGAGGAGGAGCCCCGCGCCCACCACCAGCACCATGGAGAGCGCGATCTGCCCCACGACCAGCGCCCGCCTGCCGCCGCCGCCGAGCGCCGCATCCGTGCCGCGCACCTGCCCCCGTAGCAGTCCGTGCGGCTCGCCCCGCGCGGCCTGCCACGCCGGCGCCAGCCCGAAGAGGAGGCTGGTGACCAGGGTGACGGCCGCCGCGAAGGCCAGCACCCGCCCGTTCAGCGACAGGTCCAGCCACACCGGCCGGGACGAGGTGGAGAGGAGGCTCACCAGGAGCCTGGTGGACCAGAGGGCGAAGAGCACCCCCAGCGCCGCTCCCAGGGCGGCCAGCACCATGCTCTCGGTGAGGAGCTGGCGGATCAGCCGCGCCCTGCCAGCGCCGATGGCGATTCGCACCGCGATCTCACGGCGGCGCACGGTGCCGCGCACCAGCAGGAGGTTCGCCAGGTTGGCGCACGCCACCATCAGCACCAGCACCACCACGCCCATCAGCGCCAGCAGCGCCGTGCGGTAGCTGTCGCGCAACGGGGAGTCGCCGTTGGCGGCGGGGCGCGACGTCAGCTTGGTGCGCAGGTACTCGCGCCGCGCGTCCGGCGGGTAGTAGTCCGGCACCGTCGCGGCGAAGACCGCTGGCGCCACGGCCGCCAGGCGCGTGGCCAGGGCCGCGTCGTCCAATCCCGGCGCACGGCGCCCGATGACCTGCAGGAACCAGTGGCCGGGCTCCGAGAGGCCGCCGTCGCCCAGCGGGTCCATGGCGTCCTTGGCGCAGAGCGGTACGAAGATCCGCTCCGCGCGTCCCACCTCCACGCCGGAGAAGCCGCGCGCCGCCACGCCCACCACTTCCACGGGGGTGCCGTTCAGCGAGAGGGTGCGCCCCACCACGCCGGGGTCGCCGCCGTACGCGCTCTGCCAGAAGGAGTGGGCGAGCACCGCCACGGGGGCACAGCCGGGCCGGTCGTCCGCCGCGCCCAGCAGGCGTCCGGCCGCGGGCGCCACCCCCAGCGTGGCGAAGTAGGCGCCGCTCACCCACGCCCCGAACACGCGGCGCGACTCGCCGCCGCGCGCCAGCTCGAACCGGCTGCCGGAGTACGCCGCGACCGACGAGAACGCGTCCTGCCGGTCGCGGATCTGCTCCCACGTCGGGTTGGAAAAGGTGTTGTCGTCGTCCATGTCCAGCAGCCGGAGCTCTTCGGGCCTGCTCACCGGCAGGCTGCGGAGGAGCACCGCGTCCACCAGGCTGAAGATGGCGGTGTTCGCGCCGATCCCCAGCGCCAGCGAGAGCACCGCCGCCAGGGTGAAGCCGGGGCTGGCGCGCAGCGAGCGGAGGGCGTAGCGCAGGTCCGCGCCCAGCGACTCCAGCCAGACCATGACGTCCACGTCGCGCGTGCGCTCCCGCTGCACGGCCGGGTTGCCGAAGCGGCGCCGGGCCTCGCGCCGGGCCTCCGCCTCGCTCATCCCCCCGGCCATCAGCTCATCGGTGAGCTCCGCCAGGTGAAAGTCCAGCTCACGGTCGATCTCGTGCGTGACCCCGTCGCGGCGGCCCAGGTTGGCGAATCGTTTGAACCAGCCCATCGCTGGCATCTCCGTACGGTAGGTGGGTAGTTGGTCCCGAGAAGGCGGGCATACGAGGGGGAGTCCTAAGTCCTGAGTGCTAAGTCCTGAACTGCTTTGCTGCATTTAGCACTTAGCACTTAGCACTTAGCACTTAGCACTTAGCACTTAGCACTTCAGTTCCTCATGCAAACCCCAGCACCCGGTGCACACCCAGGGTGAGTCGTTCCCAGCTCTCCTGCTCCTGCGCCAGCCGCGCCTCGCCGGCGGGTGTGAGCGAGTAGAACCGGGCCTGGCGGTTCTTTTCCGTCATCCCCCACTCGCTGGCGATCCATCCCTCCTGCTCCATGCGGTGCAGCGCGGGGTAGAGCGAGCCCTCCTCCACGCGCAGCAGCTCGGCGGAGACGCGCTGGATGTCTGAGCTGATGGCGTAGCCGTGCAGCCGGCCGCGCACCTTGAGCGTGCGCAGCACCAGCATCCCCAGCGTCCCCTGCAGTACGTCCGTACGGTTCCGTGTGGTCATCGTCATCCCAGGTCTTGATACATAGACAACTATGTATGATGTATGCGGCGATGCCCGCGCGCTGTCAAGAGAATCAGCGCAGCCGTCTATGCATAGACCGCTAGGGTAGCATGTATGCGGCGCGCCCGCGGCGATGTCAAGAATCGTCTGAGCGCGGCGGCACCGGGGGCACGGAAGAGGGCCGTGAGGATGGGGGGTGCTTGCCCCGGGTGCATCAGCGTGCAATTATTTTAGCAGGGGCGCCCGCCCAGGCTCCCTGAAGGCATCCTCCCCCGGAGCATATTTGCCCATGAAGCACCAGTCCACCGTCCTCCTGGCGGCCGTACTCCTGGCGGGGTGCGCCCGCCAGACGCCGCCGGCCACAGGTCCATCGGCGGCCGGCAACGGCCCCGCCCGCGCCGGAGCCCCCGTCCAGCGCACCATGCCGTCCGGAGCCGCCATGGGCGGCGACACCACCGCCCCCGCCGGCGGCGGTGGCGGAACCGGGGCCGCGCGCCCCCGCGCCTACTCGTCGGTCATCACCTCCGAGGCGCGCACGCGCCGCGGGATGTTCGCCGTGCACCAGGTGGGCGACAAGCTGTACTTCGAGATCCCGCGCCGCGAGCTCAACAAGGACATGCTGCTGGTGGGGCGCTACGCCCGCGCCGCGCCCATCAACCCGAACAACCCGGCCGGCGGCTTCGGCGAGTTCGGCGGCGACCAGTTCGCCGAGCTCACGCTGCGCTGGGAGCGGAACCGCAACCGCGTGATCCTGCGCTCCCCGTCGTTCGACATCACGGCGGACACCGCGCTCCCCGTGGCCCGCGCGGTGGAGAGCTCCAACTACCCGGCCATCGTCGCGGTGATGAACGTGGAAGCGTTCGGGCCGGACAGCTCGGCCGTGGTGGACGTGACGCGCCTCTTCACCACCGCCACGCCGGAGATCGCGGCGATCCGCGGCACGGTGGACCCGGCCCGCTCGTACATCGAGCGCGCCCTGGCCTTCCCGGACAACGTGGAGATCGAGGCGACGCAGACCGGCGTCCCCACGCCGCCGCGCGGCCCGGGTGCCCCGCCGGCCCCCACCAGCGGCGCGCCGACGCCGGCGCAGAGCGTGCTGGCGCACTGGAGCATCGTGCGCCTGCCCGAGGTGCCGATGGTGCCGCGCCGCTTCGACGAGCGCGTGGGCTTCTTCTCGATCCGCCAGATCGACTTCGGCACCGACGAGCACCGCTCGGCGCGCCGCAGCTACATCACCCGCTACCGCCTGGAGTGCTCCGAGCGGCGCGAGGGGGACCTGTGCTACCCCAAGAAGCCGATCGTCTACTACGTCGACCCCGCCACGCCCGACCGGTGGAAGCCCTACGTGCGCGCCGGCATCGTGGAGTGGCAGCAGGCCTTCGAGGCGGCGGGCTTCAAGGACGGCATCGTCCCCGGCGAGGTGCCGGCGAACGACCCCGACTGGTCGCCCGAGGACATCCGCCACACGGTGATCCGCTGGCTGCCGTCCACCACGGAGAACGCGGTGGGTCCGCACGTGCACGACCCGCGCACGGGCGAGATCCTCAACGGCTCGGTGCGGATGTTCCACAACATCCTGAACCTGCAGCGCTCCTGGTACTTCACGCAGGCGTCGGCCATCGACCCGCGCGCCCGCATGCTGCCCATGCCGGACTCGCTGATGGGCCGCCTGCTGCAGTTCGTGGTGGCGCACGAGATCGGGCACACCATCGGCCTGCAGCACGACCAGATCGGCAGCTCCACCTACCCGGCGGACAGCGTGCGCAGCGCCAGCTGGGTGCGGCGGATGGGGCACTCGCCCAGCATCATGGACTACTCGCGCTTCAACTACGTGGCGCAGCCCGAGGACAACATCCCGCTGGAGCACATCATTCCGCGGGTGGGGCCGTACGACAAGTACGCCATCATGTGGGGGTACAAGCCGATCCCCGGCGCCACCACCAGCGAGCAGGAGCGCCCGACGCTCGAGCGCTGGTCGCGCATGCAGGACACCATCCCCTGGTACCGCTTCTCGGCCGGCAACGAGTTCGGCGGCTACGGCACGCTGAACGAGGCGGTGGGCGACGCGGACCCCATCCAGTCCACGGGGCTGGGCTTCCGCAACCTGCAGCGGGTGGTGGGCTACATCCCCGCCGCGGCCACGCGGGCGGGCGAGGACAACACCGACCTGCGCGAGCTGTACGACCGCACGGTGCAGCAGTGGTCCACCGAGGCGGGGCACGTGGCCACCATGGTGGGCGGCGGCACCGTGCAGTACAAGAGCGGCAGCCAGCCGGGCGCCGTGTACGCGCCC
>DASVVI010000912.1:0-2110 GCA_036386635.1 Longimicrobium sp. | reverse complement strand
GCAGCGGCACGGCAAGGAGCGCATCCTGGAGTCGTACCTCAACTGGATCTACTTCGGGCACGGCTGGTACGGGATCGAGGCGGCGGCGCGCCACTACTTCGGCAAGGGCGCGGCGCAGCTCAGCATCGAGGAAACGGCGATGCTGGCGGCGCTTCCCAAGGGGCCCGGCGTCTACTCCCCCAAGATCAGCCCCGCACGGGCGCTGGAGCGGCGCAACCTGGTGCTGGACCTGATGGCGCAGAGCAACGTCATCACCCGCGCGCAGGCCGCGGCGGCCCGGCGCACCACCATCCGCCTGGCGCCCAACCACG
The DNA here is from genome assembly GCA_036386635.1 of Longimicrobium sp. Lineage (GTDB taxonomy): Bacteria > Gemmatimonadota > Gemmatimonadetes > Longimicrobiales > Longimicrobiaceae > Longimicrobium. Next base: position 1,799 of record DASVVI010000912.1, on the reverse strand, counting down.
GCTACTCGGCGCGCCCGCAGTGGGCCATCGAGCAGGCGAAGCAGATCCTGGCGCAGCGCGTGGGCCCGCAGTACGGCACCACCGGCGCCCGCGTGTGGACCACCATCGACCCCGCCGCGCAGAACGCCGCCGACAGCGCCCTGGTGCGCGGGCTGGCGCGCATCGAGCGCGAGGCGTGGTACCGCGGCCCCCGCATGGGCGCGGCGGGGACGGCGAGCGCCACCGGCACCACCTACCTGCAGGGCGCCATCGTGACGGTGGATGCCCGCACCGGCGAGATCCTGGCGATGGTGGGCGGGCGCAACTTCGAGGAGTCGCACTTCAACCGGGTGACGGCCGCGCGCCGCCAGCCGGGCTCGTCGTTCAAGCCGCTGGTGTACGCCGCCGCGCTGGAGCAGGGCGCCACCCCCGCCACCATGATGATGGACACCGCGCTCCGCATCGTAATGCGCGGCAGCGCGGTGTACTCGCCGCGCAACTCGGACGGCCGCTTCCGCGGGCCGATCTCCGTGCGCGACGGGCTGGTGGAGTCGGTCAACACGGTGGCCGTGCAGCTCGCGCAGACGATGGGCTGGCAGACGCTCCCGGCCATCGCGGCGCGCTTCGGCATCAAGTCGCAGGTGCAGCCCTACCCGTCGTCCGCCATCGGGGCGAGCGCGGTGGCGCCGCTGGAGATGGCGGCGGCGTACACCGCGTTCGCCAACAACGGGATGCGCGTGGAGCCCTTTCTGGTGCGGCGCGTGATGGACGGCGCCGGGCGCGTGGTGTACGACGGGCGCGGGCGCGGCGTGCGCACCCTCTCCCCCGCCCTCGCGTTCGTCACCACCGACCTGCTGCGCGACGCGGCCGAGCGCGGCACGGGCCGCGAGGCACGCACCCGCCTCCCGTCGCGCGTGCCCATGGCGGGGAAGACGGGCACCACCAACGACGGCACCGACGTCTGGTACGTGGGCTACACGCCGGAGATGGTGACGGCGGTGTGGCTGGGCTTCGACCGGCCGCGCTCCATCGGCCCGGGCGCGTTCGGCGGCACCCTCGCCGCGCCCATCTGGGGGGAGATGATGCGCTCCGCCTACGCCCGCCGCCCCTCCCCCGCCCCGTGGGCGATGCCGGCCGGCGTCGTCGCGGTCGCGGCGGACGCAGTGACGCGGCGGCCCCTCACCGGCGCCTGCCCGGCCGCCGCGGCCCGCCGGGAGTACTTCATTGCCGGCACCGAGCCCGCCGGTGCGTGCCGCGTGATGGGAGGCCGCGTGGTCGCCCCCGCCCGCTCCGTCCCCGACTCCCTGGCGCCCGACTCCCTCGCGCCGGATACCGCGGCGCCGTAGAGAAAAAGCATCACACAGAGGCCACAGAGGGAACCGGAAAGACGCAGAGAAAAGACGTCTCTTCGGTTCTTTCTGTTTCCTCTGTGTCTCTGTGAGAGATGCGGTTCCTGCCGCTGTCTGTACCGAACGCGTGTCAGGGCACCTGCACCACCGCGGGCGCGCTCTGGTTCCCCAGCCGGTCCACGCCGGAGACGGCGACGGCGCGCAGCGGCAGTGAGTCGGCCGCCACCGCGTGCGACCGTGCGGCGCCGGGAAGGATGGCGGTGCGCCAGCGGTCGCCGTGGCGCGACTGGACGACCCAGCGCGCGGGCGGAGTGCCGGCGCCCGGCTGCATGCGCACGGTGGAGCCCGCCATCGTCGCCGTGGGGCGCGACGGGGCGCGCCCGCCCAGCCAGGTGGTCGCGGGGGGAAGCGCGGGCTCCCGGTACACGTCGTTCGTCAGGCGGTCCACCAGCGAGTCGGGGTTCTGCATGA
>DASVVI010000911.1:0-3146 GCA_036386635.1 Longimicrobium sp. | reverse complement strand
CGTATTCGCGCACGACGGGGGCGCCGGCGCGGGCGGTGGTGCGCCAGTGCACGTCGCGCGGGTCGTCGCCGGGGCGGAAGGGGCGCAGCGCGCGGAACTCGCCGCGCGGCCCGCCCGCCCCGGCCGGACGCTCGCCGGGCGGGCGGGAGCGCTCCCCGGCGGGTCGCGGCTCGCCCACGGGGCGGTCCGCGCGCGGCCACACGACGGCCTCGCCCGGAAGCTCCACGTCGCGCTCCTTGCGAAAGAGGCCGAACGGGAACGACGTCGCGAGCGTCACCGTTCCCAGCGGATACACGCCCCGCTTCTCCCACATCCCCTCGGCACGCGCGACCGTGGCGGCGCCGGGCTCCAGCGCCGCGACCCACGCGCGCGCGGGCGACCACGCTTCCCCGATCTCCAGCGCAAAGGAGGGGAGGCGGCGCTTGGTATTCCTGACCTCGTACGTCACCCGCGCCGGCTCACCCGCCGTGATCCCGCGCGGCGGGCGGCGCCGGACTTCGACGCACCGCAGCATCTGCTCGCTGAGCCACCCGCTGAGCGTGATGAAGCCCAGCATCGCGCCCAGCAGCAGGAAGAGCAGGTTGTTCCCGGTCCCGATGGCTGCCACCCCCAGCAGCAGCGCCCCTCCGCTGAACATCCACCCCGCGCGCGAAAACCTCAGCCGCCGCGGCGGCCGGAACCAGCGGCGGAGGGAGTCGGCGGTGGACCAGAAGGGGGCGGAAGGCATGAACGGAAGTGCGTGAGTGCGTTAGTGCGTGAGTGCGTTGGACTACCCCTGTCATCCTGAATGAGCCGCATCGCCGGGGCCGGCGGTACGCTTCACACTGCTGCGGCGAGTGAAGGATCTAGCCGGCGCGGCAGGAGGACGGCGGACGAACACGAGTCCCTCGATACGCGCAGTAGATCCTTCGCTACGCGCCAGAGTGTAGGGAACGGGCGAGGTCAGTGTGGCGCGTTGCTCAGGATGACAAAAGGCGGGAGGTGCGTGAGTGCGTTGGACTACCCCTGTCATCCTGAATGAGCCGCATCGCCGGGGCCGGCGGTACGCTTCACACTGCTGCGGCGAGTGAAGGATCTAGCCGGCGCGGCAGGAGGACTGCGAACGACGACGAGTCCCTCGGTACGCGCAGTAGATCCTTCGCTACGCGCCAGAGTGTAGGGAACGAGCGAGGTCAGTGCGGCGCATCGCTCAGGATGACAAAAGGGGGGAGGTGACGCATGGGTCCCCCGCGCTCCCGCGCTCCGCTCCGGCTCCCGTCCCAACGCACTCCCGCACTCCCGCACTCCCGCACTCCCGCACTAACGCACTAACGCACTTCTTTTCTCACACCGGCACCGGCACCGTATTCAGGATCTCCTCCAACACCGCGACCGCTTCGTCGTACGCGTCGCCGGGGCCGGCGGCGGCGGGGAGGAGGCGGTGGGCGAGGCAGGGGACGACCAGGCGGCGGATGTCGTCGGGGGCCAGGAAGTCGCGGCCGTCGACTAGGGCGTAGCCGCGCGCGGCGCGAAGGAGGCCGATGGCGCCGCGCGTGCTGGCGCCGGCGCGGAGACGCGGGTCGGCGCGCGTCGCCTGGATGATGGCCATCAGGTAATCCACCAGCGCGGGCTCGGCGTGCACCTGTTCCACGCGGTCCTGCAGCGCCAGCACGCGCGCGGCATCCAGGATCGGTTTGATGCGCTCCACCGGGTCGCCGCCCGATGCCGAGCGCAGCAAGACGAGCCGCTCCTCATCCGCGTCCGGGTAGCCGATGGCGAGGCGCATCAGGAAGCGGTCGAGCTGGCTTTCGGGGAGCGGATAGGTGCCGTGCTGCTCCAGCGGGTTCTGCGTCGCCATCACTAGAAAGGGGCGCGGCAGGTCGAAGGAGCGGTCGTCGATGGTGACGCGTCCTTCCTGCATCGCCTCCAGCAGGCCGCTCTGGGTGCGCGGCGGGGCGCGGTTGATCTCGTCCGCCAGCACCACGTGGGTGAAGATGGGCCCCGGGCGCGTCTCGAACTCGTGCGTGCGCGGATTGTAGACGGAGACGCCCAGCACGTCCGACGGAAGGAGGTCGCTGGTGAACTGCACGCGCCGGAAATCCAGCCCCAGCGCGGCGGTGAGGGCGCGCGCCAGGGTGGTCTTCCCCACGCCGGGGATGTCTTCGAAGAGGAGGTGCCCGCGGGCCAGCAGCGCCGCGAGCGACAGCCGCACCGTCTCCCGCTTCCCGCGAAAGACGGTCTCCACCTCGTCCACCAGGCGCGGAAGAAGGGCGAGGCCGATCTCCTCGGCGTGCGGTGCGAGTGCGTTCAGCATCAGGTCGATGTGCAGGGGGTTCGGGCACGAAAGTTAGCAGGGAACGGCAAAAGCAAAAAGCCTCACGCGTGCCCTCCGTGTCTCTGTGTGAGGCCCTTGTTCGTTGATGCACTTGACTGAATCGCTGCGGCGGTGCGAAATACCAGACGCCTGTTTCCCGCCTCCTCCTATCCAAGAGCAGTTCCCATGAAGAGACATATACTCACCGCGCTCGCCGTGCTGGTGGCCGCGGGGTGCACGGATGATCCATCGCCGACGGCGCCGGAGCTTTCGGCCGAGCTGCTGCCCTGCGTCTTCGGCAAGGGAACGCGGCTGGATGTGGGCGAGACGATCACGGTGACCGGGGACCAGGCGCGGAAGCTCTGCCTGCAGGCCGGCGGCGAGGGGGCGGACTACACGCTCGTCCCCTTCCTGGCCGACCAGGATGGCGAGGCGCGGCTGCAGGTGGAAGCCATCGGCGCGAACCTCCGCGACGCCGTGGGGCCGCCCAATCCCAACCGGATGCCCGGCGCTCTCGCGGGCGCGCAGCCGCAGCGCGACCAGGACATGCACCTGCGCCTGATGGAGCGGATGCGGAGCGGCCTCACCATCCGCCCCGCCACCGGCGCGAGCCGCGACGTGGAGCCGGTTGCGCCCGCGACCGCGTCCGTCGTGCCGGCGGTGGGGAGCTTCATCACCGTAGGCATCCCGCAGTTCTACCTCAACCAGAACCCGTGCACCGCGGGCGCGGTGCGGCAGGTGCGCGTCTCCGCGGTCACGCAGCGCGCCATCCTGGTGAACGACCCCACCAATCCCGCCGGCGGCCTCACCGACGCGGAGCTGCGGGCGTTCGGCGACGAGTTCGACCGGCAGA
>DASVVI010000910.1:0-14640 GCA_036386635.1 Longimicrobium sp. | reverse complement strand
TGTGCATTCCGCTCCACACGCCCCCCGTTATGGAGTGCGCCTGCGATTCAGCGCAGGCACGGTCAGGGGACGAAAATGCCGGCCGGAGGCCGGCAGGGCCACCACGTTGGCCCTTGACAGATAAGGCCTTCTCATAGAAGGCACAGAGGAAAGGACTAAAGAAAGGGGGAGTGTCGTGATGTACTCTGTGGCTTGCTGTTCCTCTGTGTTCTCTGTGTGAGGCTTTGGCTTTTCCCTTCGCGCCTCCGCGTCGCCGCGTGAGATTAGGATCTTTATTGCAGACTGGACAAAGAAGAGCGGGATGATGATCCTTGACACCCCACCCCGCGCACGGGTACCATGAACTCGTGCTATTTCTTTAGCAGAGCCCACATACCGCTTTCCCCACCGATGCAGATCATGGCGAAGTCTCCCCCGCTTGCGAACCTGAGCCGCCGCGAGCGGCAGATCATGGATGTGGTGTACCGCCTGGGCCGCGCCGCGGTGAGCGACGTGCTGGAGCGCATCCCCGATCCGCCCAGCTACTCGGCCGTGCGCGCGCTGATGCGCATCCTGGAGGAGAAGGGCCACCTGACGCACGAGCAGGACGGCCCCCGCTACGTGTACCTCCCCACCGTGCCCGCGGACACCGCGCAGCGCTCCGCGCTCACGCACCTGGTGAGGACGTTCTTCCACGGCTCCACCGGGGCCGCGGTCGCCGCGCTGCTGGACCTGGACGACGGAACCCTTTCCGAGCCCGAGCTCGACCGCCTTTCGCGGCTGATCGAGCAGGCCCGGGGTCAGGAGCAATAACCCATGTCCGCCCCCCTTCCCTCCGGCCTCACCGACACCTGGGCCTGGGCGCTCGCCCTCCTCCTGGTGAAGGCTACCCTGGTGCTGTGCGCCGCCGCCCTCGCCGCGCGGGCGCTGCGCCACGGCTCCGCCGCCCGCCGCCACCTGGCGTGGACGCTGGCGCTCGGCGCGCTCCTGGTGCTCCCGTTCCTGGCACTGTCGCTCCCCGCGTGGAAGCTCCCCTTCCTGCGCATCGTCACCCTTCCCGCCGTGCGGGGGATGGTGGAGGCCGCGGGCCCGGCGGCGCCGACGGAGCTCTTCTCCGCAGGCACCCTGCTGGCGCTGGTGTGGGCGGCCGGCGCGGCGGCGGTGCTGGCGCGGATGGCGTTCGGGTGGCGCGTGGTGCGGCGGATGGGGCGCGGCGCCGTGCCCATGAACGACCTGCGCTGGACGGACACGGTGCGGATGCTGGGCGAGTCGGTTGGGGTGCGCGGGAGCGTGCGGCTGGTGCGCGGCGAGGGCGCCGCGATGCCGGTCACCTGGGGGGTCTTCCGCCCCACCATCCTCCTTCCCGCGGCGGCGGACGAGTGGGCGCCCGAGCGGCGGCGCGTGGTGCTGCTGCACGAGCTGGCGCACGTGGCGCGTCGCGACTGCCTCACGCAGATGCTGGCGACGCTGTGCTGCGCCGTGTACTGGTTCCACCCCGGCGCGTGGTGGGCCGCCCGCCGCATGCGCGTGGAGCGCGAGGAAGCGTGCGACGACCGCGTGCTGGCCGCCGGCGCCCGCGCTTCGGACTACGCCGGTCACCTGGTGGAGGTGGCGCGCACCTTTCGCGTCCCCCGCCCCGCCGCCCCCGCAATGGCGATGGCGCGCGGCGGACAGCTGCAGGCGCGCGTCCTGGCCGTCCTCGATGCCGGCCGCGACCGGCGTGCGGTGCCGCACGGCGCGGGGATGGCGGTGTCGGCTGCGGTGCTGGCCGCGCTCCTGCCGCTCGCGGTGGTGGGGCCCTCCGAGCGGGAGCGCGCCCCCACGGTCGCCTCCGCGCCTGCGCTGGGCGGACCGGTGAAGCACGTGGAGCTGGACGGGATGCACATCGAGGTGCGGATGAGCCCGGCCCCCGCGCCCAAGCGCGCTCCGGCTCCCGCGACTCTCGCCGCCGCGCCCGCGCCGGCGTCTGAGACCGCCCTTGAGGCGGCGGCGCGGCAGCCGGCGCACCGCAACGCGCCGGCCCGCGCTCTGGCTGCGCTGATCCGCGCCACCACCGATCCGGAGGCGGACGTGCGCCGCACCGCCATCCGCGCCCTCGGCAAGCTCCAGGACGACGCGGTGGTGACGCCGCTGGTGCGCTCCCTTCGCGACCGCGACTCGGAGGTGCGCACGCTGGCGGCGCGCATGCTGGGTGAGCTCGCCGGCGGCCATCCCGCGCCCGACGCGGAGCCGGTGGCCACCCTGGCAGAGGCGCCTCGCCGCCCGTCGCGCCTGGGCGACGCCGCGGCCGACCGCGCGGCCGAAGCCCTGCGCGTCTCCCTCGCCGACGAGGACCCGCGCGTCCGCGACACCGCCCTCTGGGCCCTGGGCGCCATCGGCGGCGCGGACCAGCGCGGTGCCGTGATCCTCGGTGGCCAAGCCGGCAGCACCACCGGCGTGGAGACGACGTTCGAGGGGCCGGAGTTCTGAGCCGGTAGCGATTGCGGGTTTGGCAGATGCAGGCGGGCGGCTCTCCGGATGGGAAGCCGCCCGATTGCGTTTTAGGGGGTCGGGGTCGGCGCCGTCAGGCGGGGGACGGCGCCGGGGAGGGCACGGGCGGCCACGCGGGGCCGCCCCTACGAGGATCGGTGTGCGTGGGCGGGGGGCGCGGCGGGGGCGAGGGTGGGCGGACACGCAGGTCCGCCCCTACCAGATTGGTGCGCGGCACCGAATCGCGCACCCGGCAAGGATCCATGCGACCGCCCCTCCCCCAGGCAGTTTTGGGGGAGGGGCCGCGAGTTCACGAGCGGGGGAGGGGGCTCCGTGAGGGCTCACTCCACCAGATACGCAATCCCCCAGGCGCCTTCGCCCGCGTGGGTGGCGATGATGGGGGTGCCGGGGGCGGTCAACACCTCGACGCTGCCGTAGCGCTTGCGGATCTCGGGGACCACTTCGCCCAGGATCTCGGGACAGGCCACGTGCATCACCCCGAAGCGCACCTTTGCCGTGCCCAGGGGGACCTTCTTCTCCAGGACCTCCATCATCTTGGGGATCATGGCGTTGCGGCCGCGCACGCGGTCGATGGGCACCAGCTTTCCCGTGGCGTCCACGTCGAGCACGGGCTTGATGTCCAGCAGGCTGCCCAGCCAGGCGCGCCCGCGGCCCACGCGGCCCGAGGCCAGGGCGCGCTCGAAGGTGTCCAGGACGATGAAGAAGCCGCTCTGGGAGCGGATGCGCGCCAGCTCGGCCACGATGCGGTCCGCGCTCCACCCCTGCTCGCCCAGCTCGCTCGCTTTGAGCGCGAGCAGGCCCTGCAGGAGCGAGCCGCCCAACGAGTCCACCAGGTGCACGGGGGTGTCGCCGTCGGCGCGCTGTTTGACGGCGGCCTGGGCGGATGCGTAGGTGCCGGAGAGGGCTGAGGAGAGGAGGACGGCGACCACCTCCTCGCCCTCCTCGCCGGCGCGGCGGAAGCCCTCCATGAAGGCGGCGGGCGCCGGTTGCGAGGTGCTGGGGTGCGCGCCGTCCTTGAGGCGGATCGCGAACTCCTCGGGCGAGATGTCGAAGCGGTCGCGGTACGCCTTGGTGTCGAAGATCAGGTTCAGCGGCACCAGGTGGATGCCGTGCGCCCGCACCACCTCGTCCGGCAGGTCGCAGGCGGTGTCGGCCACGATGGAGATGGGGCGGCGCGCCAGCGTCATGTGGCCCCCCGCCGCGGCGCGCTCGGCCACGGCGTGCTGCGCCTGCATGTCCTCCGCCTTGTGCGTGGCCAGCTCGCCGAGCGTGCGCAGGTAGGCGAAGACCTCCTCCGGCTCGTCCGTGTGGACGTGGATCTTGAGGAGGTTCTCCGAGCGGATGACGACCAGCGAGTCGCCGCGGTCGCGCAGCACGGCCTTCACCTCTTCCTGCGTGGGGATGGAGGGGCCGCGCACCAGCGCCTCCGTGCAGAAGCGAAAGCGCTCGCTCTCGGTGGGGTACTCCGCGGCGCCGGCGGCGAAGGTGGGCTCGGCGTCGTACTCCGGGATCTCGTCCAGCGGGGCGAGCGGGTCGCCGGCCAGGAACGACGAGATCCCCTCCAGCAGGTGCACGAAGCCCTTGGCGCCCGCGTCCACCACCCCCGCTTTCTTGAGCACGGGCAGCAGGTCCGGAGTGCTGGCGAGGGCCTCGCGGGCGCGCACCAGCAGCCGCTCAAAGAGCACCACGAAGTCCGTGTGGCCCCAGCGGCGCGATTCGTCCGCGATGGCGCTCATGATGGTGATGATGGTGCCCTCGACGGGCTTCTCCAGCGCGCGGTAGACGTGCTCGGTGGCGTTGCGCAGCGACTCGCCGAATTCGGCCACCGAGAGCGAAGCGCGGTTGCCCACCGATTCGCTGAACCCCAGCAGGAAGTGCGATAGGATCATCCCGCAGTTGCCGCGCGCGCCCATGATCCCCGCCTCGGCGGCCTCGCGCGCCACGGCGCCCACGGCCACTTCGCGGCTGGCGCGCAGCCGGTCCGCCACGGCGGCGACGGTGAGCGCCAGGTTGGTGCCCGTGTCGCCGTCCGGCACGGGAAAGACGTTGATGCGGTTCAGGTCCGCCCGGTGGCGCTGGACGTACTCGTTGGCCTGGATCAGTGCGCCGCGCAGTCCGGCGCCGTCGAGGGTGTTTACGCTCATCGTGGAGAGATATCCGGCTGGAGAGCCGCGGAACGCCGGGCGGGCTCGCTGCGCGTGTGGAAGCGGAACGTGTAGACTGAGGCGCGGCGCCACCTTGCGCAAGGGCGCCCTTGCCGCCGCGCGGGTACGATTCTCGCCCGCCATCTCGCCTGACGCGCCGCGAGGCTGGCGGCGCAAGGCAATCCACGAAACGCTGGGAGGATGAAGGGATGAAGAAGACGACTCTGGCGATCGCGGCGCTCGCCGTGACGCTGGCGGGGAGCGCGCAGGCGCAGGTGTGCGCCAGCTACCCCACGGTGGACGGAGGGATCTCGCTGGGCGGCCGCATCGACTTTCCGGACGACCTGGACTCGTTCGGCGCGGAGGCATCGTACAACGCGCGGGGCCCGCTCTCGGTGTTCGGCGGGCTGAACGTGCTCTCCGGCGAGGGCGACGATTCGGAGAGCGAGGACCTGTTCTTCGCCGGTCTCGCGTTCGAGACGCCGCAGATCGGCGCGATGCTGGGGCCGGGCGCCTCCGCCTGCCCGCAGGTGCGCGTGGAGTACGCCGACTTCGACGGGCTCACCTACCTGCGGGTGCCGGTTGGGCTCGGGCTGGGCACCACTGTCGCCACCTCGCCCTCGGGCCCCACCATCTCGCCGTACGTGATCCCGCAGATCGTGTTCACCCGAGTGAGCGTGGACGACCTCGACGAGTCGGAGACGGAGTTTGGGCTGCGCGGCGGGGCGCTGGTCACCTTTGGGCAGTTCTTCTTCGGCGGCGAGCTCAACTACGTCGGCGGCGACCTCAACATCACCGGCTCGGACACGCAGTTCGGCATCCGCGCGGGGGTGCGCTTCTAGGCGCAAGTGTCGCGCGGGCTACGGCGGGCGTCCACGCCAGGGGACAACGGCGGGGGCGCCTTCGTGGCCATCTCGTTGTGGCGCGGGGCTTTGCGCCACGGCACCATGCGTGCTCCCTGCGGCACCACATCTTTCCCGCACGGCGCGGGAAAACGATACTCTTTCCAAAAGGACGGACGATGAAGAAGATTACGATGGGGCTGGTGGCGCTTGCCGCCGTGGCCTTCGCCGGAAGCGCGCAGGCGCAGGCCATGCCGGTCTCTCCCTTCTCCGTGGAAGTGCGCGGCGGGCTCGCCTTCCCCACCGGCGACCTGAACGACGTGGCGGACAGCGGGATCACCGTGGGCGCCAACGGCACCTACATGTTCACCCCCATGCTCGGCCTGTACGCCGGCTTCACCTACAACTCGTTCTCGCTGGGCGAGGAGGCGGACGATCTGGACGTGGACGGCAGCGTCAACACGTACGGGTTCGATGCCGGCGTCAAGGCGATGTTCGGCTCGCCCACCCTGCCGGTGACCCCCTTCCTCAAGGGCGGCCTGGTGTACCACAAGCTGCAGCTCGAGATCGAGGACATCGACCTCGGCGAAGACGACGACACGGATTTCGGGCTCGGCTTCGAGGTCGGGGGCGGGGTGATGGTTCCGCTGGGGCCGCGGCTCTCCTTTACGCCCGCGGTGAGCTACACCTCCTTCAAGCCGAACTTCCAGGGGGAGGATGAAACCGACGAGGACAAGGTGAACAGCTTCCGCGTCGACGTGGGACTGAACATCCGCTTCTGAGCCGCCTTCGCGGCGAGCGGGCAGCACACACTCCCTGGATGGAGGCTCCATGAAGAAGACGCTCGGGCTCCTCTCGCTGGTGGCCGCGGCCGCGTTCTCGGCTCCGGTGCAGGCACAGCTACCCAACGTGACGCCGTTCGCCTTCGAGGTGCGCGGCGGCCTCGCCTTCCCCACCGGCGACCTCAAGGACACCGAGGACGACGTGGGGTCGGTGGAGTCGGGTGTCACCTTCGGCGGCAACGTGACCTTTCACTTCATGCCGATGCTGGGGATCTACGCCGGCTACACGTACAACCAGTTCGGCGTGGAGGGGCTGGAGGAGCTCGAGCTGACGGACCAGGGCTTCAACGCCGGCCTGCGCATCGCGGTGCCCACGCCGCTCATCCCCATCGACCCGTACGTGAAGGCCGGCCTGGTCTACAACCAGCTCAGCTTCAGCTTCGACGGGGACGATGAGGAGTTCATCGACAGCGACCGTTCGCTGGGCTTCGAGATCGGCGCCGGGGTGGGGATCGGGCTGGGGCCGAAGCTGTCGTTCACGCCGCAGGTGACGTATTCGAGCTACGCGCCGAAGTACGATGGCGAGAATGAGGACGACTTCAAGGTGGAGCACTTCCGGCTGGACGTGGGGCTGCGGCTGCGGCTGTAAAAGCAACAGCAGTCTCACACAGAGACACAGAGCCACAGAGAGAACCGCCAAAGGTTTTCTCTGTGGCTTTCTGTTTCTTCCGTGTTCTCTGTGTGAAGGCTGTTCACTCTCGGCGTCTCCGCGCCTCCGCGTGAGGCCATCTGGAGTACGAAGTTGCACCTTTTTGCGCAGGGTGCACCACTCTGGAGCGGTGGGGAAACTTGGGGCGCGACAGATGTTCATAGCTCAGTTAGGGACCTAAGTCGTTGGCAGCAAAGGGCGAGGTTTCGATGGCGGGGAGGCGGATTCGGGGAGGTGAGATGTGGTCTCACAAGTGCCCTCTTGCGGGGCGGGAGGTGCATCGCGGCACCCCCGGGCACTCGGGGTGGGATGGTGGCGCGGGAGGGTCTCCGCGCGGACGAACCCCTCCTTTCGTGCCGGCCCTCACCAACTGGCAGGAGGAGGATCGCCCATGCGTCTCCGTTCACTGGCGCTCGCTGCAGGCGCCGCATTACTGCTCACCGCCTGCGGCAGCGAGCCCACCTCGCCCCGGGTGGACGAGCCCACGTCCGCGCCCACCGAGAAGCAGCTCAACGCCATCTTCGCCGCCGCCGCCCAGGAGTTCGACGTCCCCGCCGAGCTGCTGAAGTCGATCGGCTACGTGGAGACCCGCTTCCAGATGGTGCGCGGCGAGGTGGAGTTCGAGGGGATGGCTCCCGCCTTCGGCATCATGGCGCTGCGTGGCGACCGCCTCACCCGCGGCGCATCGCTCGCCCGCGTCTCCATCCAGGCGGCGCAGACGGACGCGGCCGCCAACATCCGCGCGGGCGCGGCGCTGCTCAGCGCGCTGGCAGGCGAGCTCAAGGTGAACCGCTCCGACCTGGCCGCCTGGGCCCCGGCCGTGGCGGCGTTCAGCGGCATCGAGAGCCAGGACGGCCAGGCGATGTACGTGCACGGCGACGTGTACTCGGCGCTGCGCAGCGGCATCGAGGCGCGCTCGCCGGCCGGGAACCTCATGGTGTCCGTGGCGGCGCGCAACGTGACGCCCGCCTTCCACAAGCCGTCCGCGAGCGCGTCGACCATGGCGTGCGCGCCGGACTACTGCGTCTCGGGCACCATCTGGCGCGCGTCGCCCAACTACAGCACGCGCAGCACGGGGATCCACTACGTCATCATCCACACCTGCGAGAGCGGCTACAGCGGGTGCTGGAGCTGGCTGACCAATTCGACCTCGGAAGTGTCCGCGCACTACGTGGTGAACGAGACCGGCTCCGAGATCTCGCAGCTGGTGCGCGAGGCGAGCAAGGCGTGGCACATCGGCGCCAACTACGACTGCGCCAACAACGGCGGCCACGACTGCCAGAACAACGGCATCCAGGCCAACAACCTCACCATCGGCATCGAGCACGGCGGCTACGCTTCGTCCACCTCGTGGCCGGTGGGGCAGATCGACGCGTCGGCCAAGCTGTCGTGCGACATCTCCAAGAGCCAGGGGATTCCGCGCGACCGCTACCACTTCGTGGGCCACGGCCAGCTTCAGCCGTACAACCGCACCGACCCGGGCGCCAACTGGCCCTGGACGGACTACATGAACCGCATCAACTCGCACTGCGGCACCACCACGACGTCCATCATCGTGGACAGCAACAACACGAACAACAACGCGTCGGTGGCCAAATACGAGGTTTCGGCGGGCTGGTCCACGGGGAGCAGCGCGGGCTACTACGGCACGGGCTACAACTTCGCCAGCACCGACGCGATCTCGGATCCGGCCACCTTCTGGTTCTACCTGCCGGCGGCCGCCACCAAGACGATCGACGGCTGGTGGGTGGCGGGCACCAATCGCTCCACGACCGCTCCGTTCATCGCCTACAACGCGTCGGGCACCGAGGTGGGACGCGCGTCGGCCAACCAGCAGGCGAACGGCGGGCAGTGGGTCGCGCTGGGCACGTGGAGCTTCTCGGCCGGCTGGAACAAGGTTCAGCTCTCCCGCTGGACGACGACCGGCTTCGTGGTGATCGCGGACGCCGTCCGCATCCGCTGACCGGCTGACAACGCATCCAGGACCGGGCTCCGGCGCACTCCGCGCCGGGGCCCGTTTTCTCCTCGAACGGTTCTCGCGCATGCTTCGCTCTCTCGTCCGCCGCGCGGCGCTTCCCGCGCTACTCCTGGCCCTGGCCGCCTGCCAGGACGACGCCCTCTCGCCCGCCGTGGAGCGCCCTGCGCCTCCCGCCGAGGGGCCGCGCCTGGCCGCCACCCCGGCGTGGGCGGAGGCGCGCGCCCTGTGGGTGTCGCGCTTCGAGTACGATTCGCCCGCCAAGATCGCCACCATCATGCAGAAGGCGGCGGACGCCAACTTCAACATCGTGTACTTCCAGGTGCGCGGCTCGGGCGACGCCTACTACCGGTCGTCGCTGGAGCCGTGCTCGGTGGGCCTCTGCGGGCACCTGGGCGGCACGCCGACGTGGGACCCGCTGGCCGTGGCGGTCCAGGAGGCGCACTCGCGTGGCCTTCAGCTGCACGCCTGGCTGAACGCCTTCGCGGGATGGGGAGCGGGGAGCTCCACCACCTGCGCGCTGCTCCAGGAATCGGATGCCGGTAACCCGCGCCACATGCTGCTGGCGCACCCGGAATGGAAGGTGGTGGACGACGCGGGCGTCACGCACCCCTGCCCCAACGCGGAGGAGTACGTCTACGTGTCACCCGGCTCCGTGGGGGCGCGCACGCACCTGGCGCGCGTGGCCGCCGACGTGGCGCGCCGCTACGACGTGGACGGCGTGCAGTTGGACCGCATCCGCCTGCCCGGGACGAAGTGGTCGCACGACCGCGCCAGCCTGGCCGCCTTCGGCAAGAGCCCGGCGAGCTACCCGACGGACTGGGCCAACTTCCGCCGCTCGCTCATCAACATGGCGGTGAAGGAGGTGTACGACAGCGTGGGCAGCGTCAAGCCGAAGCTCCCCATCTCGGGCGCCATCTGGCAGATCTACCAGGACAAGTGGGGTTGGAATTCGTCGCAAGGCTACTCGCAGTACTACCAGGACCCGTACGCCTGGGCGAAGGGCGGCTACTTCGACGTGGGCGTGCCCATGACGTACTACGAGATCACCTCCACCTACTGCGCCTTCACCGACTGGGCCTGCCTGCTGGACGACCACCTGCAGCGCCTGCAGACGAGCGGCGGCCGCCACGCGTACATCGGCATCGGCGCCAAGAACGGGGCGGCGGAGGTGGAGCGGCAGATCAAGCTGGCGCGGCAGCAGGGCGCAAAGGGCGTGTCGATCTACTCGTACGGGACGATGGAGAGCGGCGCCATCTGGCCCGTGCTCAAGGCGGGCGTCTTTGCGCAAAAGGCCGCGATCCCGCCGCAGCACTGGAAGACGGCGTGCTGCGCGGACATCATCGTGGACAACAACAACACCCGCAACAACACGGCGGTGGCGTACGCGGAGGCATCGTCCAACTGGGCCACGGCCAGCACGACGGCGGGCTACTACGGCGTGGACTATCGCTACGCCGGCACCCAGTCCATCAGCGACCCGGCGACCTTCTGGTTCTACCTCCCCACCGGCGGCAGCCGCACCATATCCGCATGGTGGACCGCGGGCAGCAACCGCTCCGCGACCGCGCCGTTTATCGCCTTCGACGCGAGCGGCACCAAGCTGGCTACGGTATCCGTGAACCAGCAGGCGAACGGCGCCCGGTGGAATGTGCTGGGGACGTGGACCTTTACGGCGGGCTGGAACAAGATCCAGCTCTCGCGCTGGACCACCGCCGGCTACCAGGTAGTCGGTGACGCCGTCCGCGTGCAGTAGCATCACACATCACATCAATATCCTGATGCGACCCACCCGCCTCACGAGCCTGCTGGTCCTCATCGCCGCCGCCGGGTGCCACGGCGAGGAACCGCAGATGGCGTTCGTCTCCGAGCGCGGCGGGACGCACGAGATCCGCCTCCTCACCCGCTCCGGCGACGACCGCCCGCTCGCATCGGCGGGCGCGGGCGCGGGGCTCTTCCCCATCGCGTTCGCGCCGAAAGACCCATCGCTCCTCGCCGTCCGCGTCGTCGACAAACCCACGGGCCCGGAGGAGCAGTTGATGATCGTGCCGATGGACGGTGGAAAGCCGCGCCCCATCGGCCCACTGGCGGCGAGGGCGCGCAACGCATCGTGGTCGCCCGACGGCAAGTGGATCGCCTTCGAGAGCAGCGCGCAGGGCTTCCGCGACATCTACCGCATGACCGCGGACGGCAAGCACGTGCGCCGCCTCACCGACAACCGCGAGGGGAACTTCGAGCCCGAGGTCTCGCCGGACGGCAAGTGGATCGCCTTCGTCAGCAGCCGCGACGGCGACGCCGAGCTGTACGTGATGAACGCACGGGGCGGCGCGCCGCGCCGCATCACCGCCTTCCACCGCGACGACTGGAGCCCCCGCTGGTCGCCGGAAGGCAGCCGCATCGCCTTCCTGAGCAACCGCGGCAACAGCGACCGCATCTTCATCATCAACGCGGACGGCTCCGCCATCCGCCGCCTCACCGACCGCACAGACGCGCAGCCGAATCCGGACGAGCAGGAGATGGACCCCGCCTGGTCCCCAAACGGGCGCGAGATCGCCTACACCTTTCGCACGCGCGACGGCCGCTCCGCCATCCGCATCGGCGACGCCGCGACCGGCAAGTGGCGCAACGTGTCAGACGGCAAGGGCAAGGACTGGATGCCCACCTGGTCCCCCGATGGCCGCCAGATCGCCTTCGCCAGCGAGCGCGCCGGCGACACCGACCTGTACCGCATGACCGCGGACGGCAAAAAGGTCACGCGGCTGACGAGCGCGCGGGGGGCGGACTGGCTGCCGCGGTGGGTGCGATAGGGCCCTCACCCCCCCGGCCCCCCTCTCCCAAACTGCTGGGAGAGGGGGGAGAGCGCGGTCATCCGTGCCGTGTTTCCGCATCGCCGGAACGCACCAATCTGTAGGGGCGCGATTTATCGCGCCCACCCGCCGACCCCCGCGCGACGCGCCCACACCCGTAGGGGCAGACCTGCGTGTCTGCCCGCCCTCGCCCCCGCCACGACCCCCGCCTCAGCACACCAAACCCGGTAGGGGCAGCCCCGCGTGGCTGCCCGTGCCAGCCCCCGCAATGGCGCCAGCCGCAAGGCACCGATGCCTCCTCAAACGAGCAGGGCTCCCCCGGTAGTAGGATGCCGCTCGCCGCGGGCGAGATCCACGAGACGGGGTCGGATTGGCTCACCCGAGGAGCTCGTCTTTTGGCTCCTGGGACGCGCTGCTGCAGGTGACATAGGTCACATGCGCCGTGCTGCCGTCGCACCAGTAGGAGACAGTGCTCCAATTGTCCTTACCCATGGCATGGCAGTAGATCTGAGCGTATGTCGTGGCGTTGTCGTGGCACGAATCCGGGTTGCCGTCGCATGAACCCACCTTGAGCGGGGTCGCCTCGACGGTGCTGAGGTGAGCGGCGCCGAGTAGGGTGACGAGCGCCAGGCCAGCGGTGCGGATTCCAGAGATGTTCATGGTGCGTCCTCCAGGCAGGTGAGTTGAGGCGGAGCGCATACAGATAGACAATCCTCTGAGCCGGAGTATGTGCGACCCATGGTTAGTGTGTCAAGCACATAAAGACGTTTTAGGATAGTGTCAGGGGTCAACTCCGTAGGGGGCCACGGCGCGACGGCGGAGGCACGGGCGCTGAATCGCGTCGTGGGAGAGCCGTGCGCGACGAGGGGCTGCTTGCGTGCGCCCCTCCCCCAGCGGTTTGGGGGAGGGGCAGCGAGGAACAAGCGGGGAGGGCCCCCCCGCCGACGCACGCGGGGCGGCCCGGCCAATTGCCGGACCGCCCCGTTCGCCTGCTGTTACCAAACGAGCGTGGTTAGGGGGCCACGTCGTGGAAGGTCAGCGACTTCTCGCGCTCCACGGTGGTGCGCAGCGTCCACTCGCTGTCGAAGAGGACGAGGGGGGCCTCCTTGGCATCGTACACCAGGGTGCGCCCGTGGCCGCCCGAGAGCGCGTGGATGGCGTCGGCGGGGCCCAGCACCCAGCGGGCGAAGCGGTACGACATCGGCTCCAGGCGCGCGCGCACGCCGTACTCGTGCTCCAGGCGGTGCAGCAGGACGTCGAACTGGAGCTGGCCGACGGCGCCGACGATGGGCGTGGTGCCCGCGTACGTCTCACTGTAGAACACCTGCGCGGCGCCCTCCTCGGAAAGCTGCTGGAGGCCGGTGTCGAGCTGCTTCCGCTTCATCGGGTCGCCGATGAGGATGCGCGAAAAGTGCTGCGGCGAGAAACGGGGGATGCCCGCGAACTCCAGGTCGCCGTTGGCCGAGAGCGTGTCGCCGATGCGCAGGTTGCCGCGGTCATGGATGCCGATCACGTCGCCTGGCCACGCTTCCTCGATGTGCGTGCGCTCGCGCGCCAGGAACTGCGTGGGCGCGGCCAGCCGCATCGGCTTGCCGGTGCGCACGTGCTTCACCTGCATCCCCGCCTCGAAGTGCCCGCTGCACACCCGCACGAAGGCGATGCGGTCGCGGTGCTTGGGGTCCATGTTCGCCTGGATCTTGAAGACGAAGCCGGTGAAGTGCGGGTCCTCCGGCTCCACCGTCCCCGTGCTGGCCTCGCGCGCGGTGGGCGGGGGGGCGAGCTCCAGGAACTTCGCCAGGAACGGCTCCACGCCGAAGTTGGTGAGCGCGCTCCCGAAGAAGGTGGGCGACACCTCGCCGCGCAGGAACGCGCCGGGGTCGAACTCCTCGCCCGCCATGTCCAGCAGCTCCACATCGTTCATCAACTGCTCGTATGCCGAGTCGCCGATGCGCTCGTGCACGTCCGGATCGTCCAGCGTCACCACGTCCGTCTCCACGCGGCTCGATCCGTGGTCCTCTCCCTTTTCGAAGAGGTGGATGCGGCGCGTATCACGGTTGTAGACACCAACGAATCGATCGCCCGAGGTGATGGGCCAGGTGACCGGGTAGCACTTGAGCCCCAGGTCGCGCTCCACGTCGTCCAGAAGCTGGAGCGGGTCGGCGCCGGGGCGGTCGCACTTGTTGACGAAGGTGAAGATGGGGGTGCGCCGGCGGTGGCAGACTTCGAAGAGCTGGCGCGTGCGCTCCTCCACGCCCTTACGGTTGTCCAGCAGCATCACCGCGCTGTCGGCCGCGATCAGGGTGCGGTAGGTGTCTTCGGAGAAGTCGGCGTGCCCCGGCGTGTCCAGCAGGTTGACCGCGCGCCCCAGGTACTCGAACTGGAGGACGGAGGAGGTCACGGAGATGCCGCGCTCCTGCTCCATCTTCATCCAGTCCGAGGTGGCGTGTCGCGCCGCGCGGCGAGCCTTTACGCTCCCGGCAAGGTGGATCGCCCCGCCGTACAGGAGGAGCTTCTCCGTGAGCGTGGTCTTCCCGGCGTCCGGGTGGCTGATAATGGCGAAGGTCCGCCGCCGGCGGACCTCGTCTGCGATCACGGTCATTTTGGCTGCGCGGTCACGGGCGGTGCATGTGCTTTCAGTGGCTGAATATAAGCGAAGGGCGGGGAATGCGGAACAGCGGGCCCCGCGGGCCCCCGCCCCCCCGGCCCCCCCTCCCCCCAAAACAGCCTTGGGGGAGGGGGGAGACCTTCGGCGTCCTGAAACGCATCGATCCGTAGGGGCGCGATTCATCGCGCCCGTCCTCGCCGCCCTACGAAATTCTGCCAGACGCACCCCAACCCGTAGGGGCAGACCTGCGTGTCTGCCCTCCCTCACCCTCACCGCGATTCCCGCCCTACGTACACCAAACCCGGTA
>DASVVI010000909.1:0-2765 GCA_036386635.1 Longimicrobium sp. | reverse complement strand
GCCGCGCTGCTGGGCAACCTGGGGGAGCGGGGGCTCCTTCTTTCCGAAATCCTCCTGCTGGCGCTCCCCGCCGTCGCCTTCGCCACGCTGGGGCCGTACGACGCGCGCCGCACCCTGGCCCTGCGCCGTCCGAGCGGGCGCACGCTGGCGGCGGCGCTGCTGATCGCGCTCGGCGGAATTCCGCTGGGATGGCTGATCGGATGGCTCCAGCTCCAGTTCTTCCCCGATGCCGCCGCAGCGCTCAGCGGGCTGGAGAAGCTGGTGACGGCGACCGATGCCCGGCGCGCGCTCTGGCTGCTCGTGCTGGTGGCGCTCACCCCGGCCGTGTGCGAGGAGCTGGTCTTCCGCGGTGTCCTCCTGCAGTCGCTGGAGCGCGAGGTGCCGATGCTGCGCGCGGTGGCCGTCTCGGCGCTGGTATTCGGCGCCTTCCACCTCTCGCAGGAGACGGCGATCCGCTTTCTGCCGACGGCGTGGATCGGGGTGCTGATGGGGCTCGTGGTGTGGCACGGCCGCTCGATTTTCGCCAGCATGCTGATGCACTTCGTCAACAACGGCGTCGTCGTCCTGATCCTCTGGCAGCCGGAGGTGCGCCGATTCCTGCTGAACGGCGAGCGGCCGGCCACGCTGCCGCTGCTGGTGGCGCCGGTGCTGCTCGGCATCGGCATCTGGCTCCTCCCGCGCCGCAGCGCCGTGCCGGCCGATCCGGCGGCGGTGCCGGTGCCCGCCCAGTGAACCCGAACCTACGGAGATCCGCATGGTTGCCGCCGTGGTCCTGATCCGCGCCGTTCCCGGCGACGTTCCCGCCCTCGCCCGCCGTATCGCCGGCATCGACGGCGTCGCCGAGGTCTACTCCGTCTCGGGCGACTGGGACCTGATCGCCATCGTCCGCGTGGCCGAGTACCAGCGCATCGCCGAGATCGTCACCGAAGAGATCGCGCAGGTGCAGGGAATCGAGCGCACCAACACGCTGACGGCGTTCCGCGTCTTCTCCAAGCAGGACCTGGGAGCGGCGTGGGACATGTTCGATTGACGCTGCCGCCGCACTCCGCTCATGGATCAGGCTCTCGACGCCAACCTGCACATCTGATCGTGACGAGCACAGAATCGGCGCCGATGCGTCTTTCGCGTCCTCGCCGCGGAACGGCCCTGCGCGTCTCGCTCGCGGCGATGTTGCTGCTGGCCGCGTGCGGCGACCGTGCCGCGGAGCGGCCGCGGGCCGCGGCACCGGCGGCGCCTGCCGCGCCGGAGTTCTCGGACTCGGGCGTCCCGTTCCGCTTCCAGGTGCCGGCGGGCTGGCGCGTGCAGCGCGGGTACGCCGCCGGATCGATCGCCGCGCTGGTCGTGGCCGTTCCGGACGCCGGGGCGTCCAGCAAGGCCGCGGTGCAGATCACCGCGTCGCAGCCGTTCACGACGGGACCGGGGCCCGACGTGGAGGCGGCCATGAACGGTGTGGCGGAGCGGGTGAAAGCGCAGGGGGCAACCACCTACACCCGCAGCGGGCGCCGCGACGTGAGCGTGGCGGGACACCCCGGGCGCGAGGAGGCCGCGGAGTTCTCCGGCGACGGCGGCCAGACGCTCGCCTCGCTCACGGCGGTGTTCAGCGACGGCTACCGCATCTACAGCATCAGCCTGGTGGCGCCGCCCGCCGGGATCGCCGCGCACCAGGCGGCGTACGACCTCATCCTGCGGTCGTTCCGGCTGGAGCAGATGTGACAGACGGGGTCACAGGTGCAGGCGTGGGACATGTTTGATTGAGGGGAATGCGGGGCGGGCCGAGGGTAGTCCGGCGGTTGAAACCGCTGCAACAACCGCGGGAAGCCTGCCTTCGCAGGCTTCGGGGGGCGGGCACTGGCGCCTGGGTCGCCGGGGCATCGCCGGGGGCTAAAGCCCCCGGCTGGAACTACGGGAAGACCGCTGAAGCGGTCTGGGGTGCCGATACGACGGCGTTTCCCCTCATTTTGTCATCCTGAGCGACGCGCTGCTCAGTCTCATCCGCGTCTCTATCCTCTGGCGCGGAGCGAAGGATCTAGTGCGCGTGTCGAGGGATCAGCCATCCGCGTCGAGTGCCTGCGCGGCGTGGGGGCGTCAGCGGTGCGGGCCATCTCGCGGGTGAATACAGCACGAGGGGCGCACCTGAAGTCAGGTGCGCCCCTCGGAGCTATCGTACGAGCAGCTGGGGTCCGCCGTTCAGGAAGCGGCCGGAGGATCGAACTGCACGGTCATCCGCAGCTTGTACGCGACCGGCTTCCCATCCTTCAGCGCGGGGAGGAAGCGCGTCTCGCGGAGGGCGGTCTGCGCGGCGGCGCCGAACTCGGGCCGATCGTTCAGCTTCATCACGTGTGCGCCGTCCCTGTCAAGCAGCACGGCCGTGACGTTCTGGTGGGCCACCACCGGCCGCTGGATCACTTCGACCGCGCCGACGCGTCCCTGCGCATCCACGTGCACGTCCACCAGCGTGGTGCCGGACACTTTCTCGGCGAGGAATTGCGCGGGGCAGTGGCTCTGGAGGCGGGCGGCGAATTCCGCGCGATCGACCGGCTCGGGAAGGTGGCTCAGTCCGGTGTGCGCCCGAAGCGCGGGTGGGATCGGCCGACGCCCCGCAACCGCCGCGTTCGGATCGAGCGGCGTGTCGCGCACGGGTTCACGAGGCACGTAGGAACACGAAGCGGTGAGCACCAGTGCACACGACAGCACGAACACGGGTTTCCGGCTCATTGCGCCTCCTCTTGTGGAGATGTGCTGATCCGTCGGGACGAAATGCGTTC
>DASVVI010000908.1:0-1976 GCA_036386635.1 Longimicrobium sp. | reverse complement strand
TCGGGCAGACACGCAGGTCTGCCCCTCCGGGTATCGGTCCCGAGAGGAGACGGTCGAGGCAGGGAAAGGGTGGGCGCGATAAATCGCGCCACTACAGGATGGGTGCGGATTCGCGGGCGACGGAGATGCCCGGGACACGGGCGCGATAAATCGCGCCCCTACCGGATCTGTGCTGCGCGCGCGGAGTTCTCCCCCGCCCCCGCCCTGCGCCCCCGCAGGCGGGGGAGGGGGCCGGGGGGAGGGGGCCCTCCGCTCACCCCTCCACCTCCCGCACGTTGTCATCCTTTTCGCGGTCGATCAGCTTGTGGAGCGGGTCGATGCCGGCGCGCTCCGGCATCTCCTTCACGATCACGCGTACGGTCTGCACCCCGGCGCGGATGCGGTGCTTGGCGAGGTAGAGCGGCACCTCCCGGTCGGCGCCGAAGACGCCGATCTCGATGCGGTCATCGAGCGGCACCTCCGTTTCGGTGCCGAGCGAATCGGCGCGCACCTTTCGCGCGCGGACGCGGAGGTCCACCTGGTAGCGGCCGTCCGGGAGGCGGCGGGAGGTGGCGCGCTCCGCGGCGTTGTCGTACAGCGTGACGCGCTGGAAGAGGTCGTCGATCAGGTAGCCGAGCGAGTCCGGGGTGGCGGCGCGCAAGTGCATCAGCAGGTCGCGCGAGGTGGGGTACGGCGGGCCGCGGTACTTCCACTCGTCGAGGAAGTTCTTGAGCGCGGCGTTCACCCGCGCCTCGCCGATGTAGTCGCGCAGGGCGTACATCGCCAGCGCGCCCTTGTTATAGTGGATGTACTGCTGGTTCTCCACGAGGGCCAGCGGCATCTCGGCGCGCCCCTCGCTGCCGCGGCCGCGCAGGTACTGGTCCAGCTCGTAGCGCAGGAAGCGGCCGATGTGGGCGCGCCCGAACTCGCGCTCCATCACCATCAGCGCGCTGTACTCGGCCAGCGTCTCGCTCAGCATGGCGGCGCCCTGCACGTCCGCGCCAACCAGCTGGTGCCCCCACCATTGGTGCGCCACCTCGTGCGCGGTCACGAAGAAGGGGTAGTCGATGTCCTCCTTCCCGACCTGCGCGATGAAGCCGATCCCCTCGGAGTACGGGATGGTGTTGGCGAACGACTGCGCGAACTCGGCGTACCGCGGAAACTCCAGGATGCGCACCTGCCGGTGCTGGTAGGGCCCGAACTCCGCCGTGTAGTAGTCCAGCGACTTCTTCACCGCCCCGATCATCCGCTCCACGTTTCTGCTGTGCGGCGGATGGTGGTAGACCTCGATCGCCACGTTCCGCCAGCGGTCGCGGCGCACGGCGTAGCGGCCCGAGAGGAAGGCGTAGAAGTTCAGGATCGGCGCGTCCATCCGGTAGTGGAAGTGGCGCCGCCCGCGCTCGATCCAGCTCGGCCGCACCAGGTAGCCGGGCGCGAGCGCCGTCTGGTCCGCATCGGTGACGATGGTGGCCTCGAAGCTCACCCAGTCCGCGTCGCGCGAGATGAAGTTGAGGTTGCGGGCGCGCAGGTCGCCGATCGGCGCGATTCGGGGGCGCGTCGCGAGGCCGTAGTGCTCGCGGTCGCCCTCGCCGGTGATCTCCCCCTCCGGGTTGTAGCCGATGCGCGGCAGCACCTCGTTGTTCACGAAGGTGCCGTTCTCAACCACCGGCCCGTAGTGCGGCTCGTCGGTGAAGCCGGGGGTGAGGTGCGCGACGTCGAAGCGGAACTCGGCCGAGTCGCCGGGCATGAGCGGGCGCGCCAGGCGGTATCCGTAGTACCCGCCCGCCGAGTCGCTCACCACCTTGGTCGCCGGCCGGTCGAAGGTGAAGGAGTGGATCTTCATGCTGCTGGAGATGTCCACGTGCACCGAGTCAATGCGCGACCGCGTGCGGTTGTGGAGGCGGTACGTGCCCCGCGCCCGCAGCTCCTGCGCGCGAGGAAAGAGCTCCATCCGCAGCTTGACCCCGGTGATCCTGGGCTGCGGCGCCCACTCGAAT
>DASVVI010000907.1:0-3088 GCA_036386635.1 Longimicrobium sp. | reverse complement strand
ACGGAGACACGGAGGAAACGGGGAGGTAAACTGGGGAATCCAACGTTTTCCTCCTTTCATCGCTCTAACCTCCGTCGTCCCGCTGTTGAGCAGCGTGCTAGGAAATTAGCGGAACGGATGAAACCCGGAGCGCGGAGCTTCGTACCTCCCATGAATCCCGCTCACCACCTCCCGAAAGGCCGAAGCATGCACCGCCGTCTGATCCTGCTCTGCGCCGCCGCCCTCCTGGCGCAACCGGCCCTCGCGCAGACCCCCGCCGACAGCACGCGCCCCAACACGGTCCGCACGCTGCGGGCTGCCCGCGCCACCGGCAGCATCGACATCGACGGCCGGCTGGACGAGGCCGCCTGGGCCACCGCCGAGACGGCCAACAGCTTCACGCAGTCGTATCCCAAGGCGGGCGCGGCGCCCACCGAGCGCACCGAGGCGCGGGTGCTGTACTCCGACGACGCCATCTACGTGGCGATGCGGATGTTCGACTCGCGCCCGGACTCGATCGCCGCGCAGCTGGCCCGGCGCGACGCCAGCGGGATCTACTCGGACTGGGTGCACGTCTCCATCGACTCGTACCACGACCGACGCACCGGCTTCCGCTTCTCGCTGAACCCGCGCGGCGTTCAAAAGGACGTCTTCCACTCCAACGACACGGGCGAGGACCTGGACTGGGACGCCGTCTGGCAGTCCGCCGCGCGCGTTGACTCACTGGGATGGACGGCCGAGTTCCGCATCCCGCTCTCGCAGATCCGCTTCAGCGGTTCGGAGCCGGCGGGCGGCCGCGTGTGGGGCCTGCAGCTTCAGCGCGACATCGCGCGCCGCGACGAGCGCGACTCCTGGTCGCCCTGGACGCGCACGGACGCGGGCTTCGTGTCGCGCTTCGGCGACGTGACGGGGCTCACCGGCATCCGCCCCGTGCGCCGCATGGAGCTCCTTCCGTACGTCAGCAATCGCCTCACCCGCGAGCCCGGCGACACGGAGAACCCGTTCTACTCGTCCAACGACGTGGGCCTCTCGGCCGGCGCGGACTTCAAGCTTGGGATCACGTCCGGCCTCACCCTCACCGGCACCGTCAACCCCGACTTTGGCCAGGTGGAGGTTGACCCCGCGGTGGTGAACCTGAGCGCCTTCGAGACGTTCTTCCCGGAGAAGCGCCCCTTCTTCATCGAGGGGAGCGACGTCTTCCGCTTCGGGCAGGTGGGGACGTTCAACAACTACGGCTTCCAGGAGTACTTCTACTCGCGCCGCATCGGCCGCACGCCGCAGCGCCAGCTCTCCGGCAGCGAGATCCGCTTCAGCGACGTCCCCAGCCAGTCCACCATCCTGGGCGCCGGCAAGGTGAGCGGCAAGGTGGGGCCGTGGACGCTGGGGATCATGGACGCCGTGACCGCCACCGAGAAGGCGCGCTTCGTAACCGAGGACGGAGACCGGCAGACCGCCACCGTGGAGCCGCTGACCAACTACTTCGTCAGCCGCGTGCGCCGCGAGATGCACGGAGGCAACACCGTCATCGGCGGCATGGCGACGGCCACGCACCGCGACATGAGCGACGCGGCGTTCGATCCGCTCGTCCGCTCGCGCGCCTTCTTCGGCGGCCTGGACGGGGAGCACAGCTGGGCGAACCGGCTGTGGAAGGTCTCCGGCTACGTGGCCGCCACCAGCGTGGCGGGGAGCCGGGAGGTTATCACCGCGGCGCAGCGCTCCAGCGCCCGCTACTACGACCGTCCCGACGCCGACTACCTGTCGCTCGATCCCACGCGCACCTCGCTCACGGGCCACATCGCCGAGGCCGCCATCCAGCGGAGCGGCAACTGGGACCTGTCGCTGGACGTGAAGGAGATGAGCCCCGGCTTCGAGGTGAACGACCTCGGGTTCCAGGGCCGTACGGACTACCGCTCCTTCACCACCTTCCTGGGCCGCCGCGTCAACGAGGCGAAGGGGATCTTCCGCGACCACTCGTACTTCGGC
Source organism: Longimicrobium sp. (assembly GCA_036386635.1). Classification (GTDB taxonomy): domain Bacteria; phylum Gemmatimonadota; class Gemmatimonadetes; order Longimicrobiales; family Longimicrobiaceae; genus Longimicrobium. The sequence continues at coordinate 1,126 of DASVVI010000907.1, read as the reverse complement.
TACACGTTCCACGCGTGGAACTTCGGCGGCGACGTGATCCTGAACGGCGGGGCGCTTGGCGCCAACGGCACCTTCAAGAACTTCTGGAGCGCGGGCGGCAACCTGGGCTACCGTCCCTGGACCTCCGACGACCGCCTGACGCGCGGCGGTCCCCTGTCCCGCAACCCCGGCCGCCGCGAGATCTCCGGCTGGGTGGAGACCGACGCCCGCAAGCGCGTCTCCTTCGGCGCCAACACCGGCTACGTGCGCCGCGACGCGGGGGGCAGCTCGCGCTGGGCGGGGCTGTCGATGAGCTACCGTCCGTCGAGCGCCATCCGGCTGCGGCTGAGCCCCAACATCGAGAACGAATTCGGCACCGCGCAGTACGTCCGCACGGTGGACGACGCGCTCGCCACCGAGACGTTCGGCCGCCGCTACGTCTTCGCGGACCTGGACCAGACCACGGTGTCGATGGAGACGCGGCTGGACTGGACCTTTACCTCGCGCCTGTCGCTGCAGCTCTTCGCGCAGCCCTTCGTGGCGGTGGGTGACTACAGCGGCTTCAAGGAGCTCGAGCGCCCGGGCAGCTACGACTTCGGCGTGTACGGCCGCGACGGGGGCACCATCTCCCGCGGCGCGAGCTGCTCCAATCCGTCCGGAGCTGGCACCAGCTACCTGGTGGACCCGGACGGCGCGGGCGCGGCGAGCTGCTTCTCGTTCGGCGAGCGCGACTTCAACTCACGCTCGCTGCGCGGCAACGCGGTGCTGCGCTGGGAGTACCGTCCCGGCTCCGCCCTGTTCTTCGTCTGGCAGCAGCAGCGCGACGGCTTCGACGCGGTGGGCGATCTCGACTTCGGCCGCGACGCCGGCGAGGTGTTCCGCGCCCCTGCGAGCAACGTGTTTGTAGTGAAGGCGACGTACTGGCTGGGGCGGTAGGGCCCTCACCCCCAGCGTCGCTCCGCGACGCATCCCCCTCCCCCAAAACTGCCTGGGGGGGGGAGAAGGGGCATAAGCGCTAACTTAGGTTGACTGCGTCCCAAGGGGAGTTTATGCTGTGCCCTCATGGACGCAACAACCCTCAATCGCGAGTGGGAGGTGATTACAACCCTCCTGCCGCCCGGCTGGTGCGAGCTCGCACGGGAAACGG
>DASVVI010000906.1:0-4422 GCA_036386635.1 Longimicrobium sp. | reverse complement strand
TCCTCCGGCTCCAGCTCGCCCGTATCCTCGGAGGCGCGCACGACGTCCAGGATGTTCGCCTCGCCCGTGCCCTCGGCGATCTCCAGGCCCGCGGCGAGCGCCTCCTCGCGGCGGATGCGCGCCTGCTCGCGGTACCACTTCATCACCTCTTCCGTCTCTTCCGTGGAGAGGTAGGCGCCCTGGATGCGGATCAGCTCGCTGCTTCCCGGCGGCAGCATCAGCATGTCGCCGTTGCCCAGGAGCGCGTCGGCGCCGTTGCCGTCGAGGATGGTGCGGCTGTCGACTTTTGACGAGACGCGGAAGGCGATGCGGCTGGGGAAGTTGGCCTTGATCAGCCCCGTGATGACGTTCACCGAGGGACGCTGCGTCGCCAGGATCAGGTGGATGCCAATGGCGCGCGCCTTCTGCGCCAGCAGCGCCAGCGGCTTCTCCACGTCGCCCTGTACGGTCATCATCAGGTCGGCGAGCTCGTCGATGATGACGACGATGTACGGGAGCGCCCCGCCCTTGTAGAGCCACCGGTCGGGATCGCCCTCCTCCCCGTCGGCCTCGGGGGAGCGGATGACGACGCCGCTCTCCACGCGCTTGTTGAAGTCCTGCAGGTTGCGGACGCCGTTCACCGAGAGGAGCTCGTAGCGGCGCTCCATCTCCAGCACCGCCCACTTGAGGACGGCCGCGGCGTCGTTGTTGTCCGTGACGACGGGGTGACGCAGGTGGGGGAGGTCGTTGTACATGCTGAGCTCCACCATCTTCGGGTCCACCATCAGGAACCGGAGCGACTGCGGCGAATGGCGGTAGATCAGCGAGGTGATGATGGTGTTGACGCACACCGACTTGCCCGATCCCGTGGCGCCCGCGATCAGGAGGTGCGGCATCTTGGCCAGGTCCGCGACCATCGGCCGCCCGGCGATGTCCTTGCCCAGCGCTAGCGGGAGCGCCGCCTTGCTCGCGCGGAACTGCTGGCTCTCCACGACTTCGCGGAAGAAGACCATCTCCGGCGTGGGATTGGGCACCTCCACCCCGACGGCGCCCTTGCCGGGGATGGGCGCTACGATGCGCACCGATGGCGCCTTGAGCGCCAGCGCCAAGTCCGCCTCGAGGTTCGCGATGCGCGCCACTTTGACGCCGGGCGCGGGCGAGACCTCAAACTGCGTGACCACGGGGCCTGTCGTCATCCCGACGATCTCGCCCTCAATCTTGAACGTCGCGAGCTTGTCGATCAGCACCTTTCCGAGCTTGTCCAGCTCCTGGCGGTTGCGCTGGTCGTCGCGATACGGAGCCGCCGTCAGCAGATCCGAGGCGGGCAGGTCGCCGGCCGTGGGATCGCCCGCGTCTTCGGGGATCAGCTCCGTCTGCTCGGCGGCGGTGGACCGTGCGACCGGCTTGGCGGCCTTGGCCTTCGCGGGCGCCTTGGCCGGGGGCGCGAGGGCGACGGGGTGATCGAGCACCGTCGCCTCCTCGTCGTCGTAGCTGGCGAAGGCGTCCTCGGGGAGGAAGTCGGCGTACTCCTCCTCGAGCTCCGCTTCGTCGATCTCTTGGTCCGTGTCGGGCGTGCGGGTGCCGCGCGTGGGGAGGAGGAGGCGCGGGTCGGGGAGGCGCAGGGTGGGCGACGGGATGGAGGTGGCGAGGGTGCGCGCGTGCCCCCACGCCAGCCGTCCGCCGCCGACGGCGGTGCGCAGCGGGTTCCACTTGAGCGTGGCCACGCACAGCCCGGCGAAGGCGAAGAAGAGGACAAGTGACGCGCCCACCGTGCCGATCAGCGACGCCATTCCCCACCCCGCCGCGGCGCCGGTCCACCCGGCCAGCAGCGGCGGCTCGGCCACTCGCCCGATCGCGACGGCCGCCGTGGCGGGCACCAGCAGCATCAGCCCCGCCGCGAGCACGCTCCAGCGCAGGGCGGAGGGCGCCTCCAGCTTGTCGAACGCGACCAGCCCCCACAGCCCCGCCAGCACCGGCAGCGCGACCGCCCCGACCCCCAGGAAGCCGAGGGTGCTGCGCGCGAGCCAGCTTCCCGCCACGCCTACTACGTTGCCGGTGGGAAAGAGCCGCATTCCGGTCGCGCCGAACAGGCCAACCGGGATCAATGAGAGAGCGAGCAGGAGCGCGAGGGCCAGGAGTCCGAGCCCCCACAGCTCGCGCCGCTGCCGGTCGTCGAGGGATAACTGCATGGAGTTCCTGCGGGTGGGGAAAACGAAGTGCGTTAGTGCGTTAGTGCGCTTTCTTGTCATCCTGAGGGAGCCGCGTCGCACGGGCCGGCGGTGCACTCCACTTTTGCGGCGACCGAAGGATCTAGCCGGCGAGGCAGGAGGACGGCGTGCGACCACGGACATCTCGCCACGCGCAGTAGATCCTTCGCTTCGCGCCCGAGGTCTGGAGAACGGGCGTGGACGGTGCAGGCGCTTTGCTCAGGATGACAAAAGACACACCGCCGTTTGCGTGAGTCCGCGCAGGTGGACTTTGCGTGGTTCCAGCGGCGAATTTATTCGCCCCCGGAACGGGCGCGCGGCGCACCGTCGGGCACGGGCAACCACGTGGGGTTGCCCCTACGGATTGCGGTGCGGGAGGCGGGGCGCGGTGCCGGGTCGGGCACGGGCGTGATAAATCACGCCCCTACGACGATCCCGGCGTTACAACGCACGCACTAACGCACTCACGCACTTCCGTTCAACGTGATGCTGCGGTCTTGCAGCACCGGGACGACGTCGCGGAGGTTGGTCTGGGCGCAGAAGGCGAGGTCGGCCTCGAGGCCGGCGTCGGCGACCTGGCGGCCGGCGGCGGTCTCGGCGAAGAGGGCCGCGGCGTCGCCGTCGAAGGCGCGGCCCAGGGCCAGGGCCGCGCGCGCGCCGTCGTTCATCGTCCACTCCGCGTCCGGACGCGCTTCCAAAAGGGCGCCGATCATGCGGCCAGCCGTCACGGCATCGTCCAGGCCGAAGCGGCCCTCCCGGCCCGAGCAGAGGAAGACGGGCTCGGCGCCGGTGCGGACCAGGTCTTCGACGACCGCGTCCAGGTTCAGCAGCGCACCCACGATCACCCGCCCCGCACCCGCCGCAGCCGCCATCGACGCCGTGCCGTTGGTGGTGGTCATCACCAGCGTCTTGCCGCCGACGCGCTCGGGGGTGAAGTCGCCGGGCGAGTTGCCCAGGTCGAAGCCCTCGATGGTCAGGCTGCGCCGCTCGCCGCAGAGCAGCACCCCGTCGCGGCCCAGCGTGTTGGCCAGGCGGATCGCCTCCTCGATGGAGGCCACGGGGAAGATGGTGCGCGCCCCCGACGCCATTGCTTCCACGATGGAGGACGAGGCGCGCAGCACGTCGATCACCACGACGGTGCGGCCGGCCACCTCGGCGGGGAGCGCCTCGGCGGGGGTCATGAACACGTCCAGCCGCATTTCAGGCACCGGCGCGCTCCGCCATCCACCGCTCCAGGAACTTGGTGTCCACGTCGCCGGCCATGAAGCCGGGGTGGTCCATCACCTGGAGAAGGAAGGGGATGGTGGTGTGCACCCCCTCGATCACGAAGCCGGCCAGCGAATGCCTCATGCGCGCGATCGCCTCCTCGCGCGTGGAGGCGTGCACGATCAGCTTGGCCAGGAGCGAGTCGTAGTACGGCGGCACGCGGTACCCCGCGTACACGTGCGTGTCGATGCGCACGCCCGGGCCGCCCGGCGGGTGGAAGACCGAGATCGTGCCCGGCGACGGCGCGAAGTTGCGCGACGGATCCTCGGCGTTGATGCGGCACTCGATGGCGTGGCCGCGCAGCTGGATCGGGTAGTCCGGAATGGAGAGCGGGAGCCCCGCCGCCGCCCGGATCTGCTCCTTCACCAGGTCGAACCCCGTGCACACCTCGGTGACCGGGTGCTCCACCTGGATGCGCGTGTTCATCTCCATGAAGTAGAACGACCCGTCGTCGTTCAGCAGCATCTCGATGGTCCCCGCGCCCACGTAGTCGATCGCCTTGGCCCCGCGCACCGCCGCCTCGCCCATCCGCGCGCGCAGGTCGTCGTCCAGCGCGGGGGAGGGTGCCTCCTCCAGCAGCTTCTGGTGACGGCGCTGGATGGAGCAGTCGCGCTCGCCCAGGTGGATGACGCGGCCGTGGCTGTCACCCAGGATCTGGAACTCGATGTGGCGCGGGCGGGCCAGGTACTTCTCCACGTACACCGAGTCGTCGCCGAAGGCGGCGGCGGCTTCGTTGCGCGCCATGGTGAAGGAGCGCGCGAACTCGTCCGCGTCCAGCGCCACGCGCATCCCCTTGCCGCCCCCGCCCGCCGCGGCCTTGATGAGCACGGGGAAGCCGATCTCCTCCGCCTTCGCCAGCGCCTCGTCCACGTCGGCGATGGCGTCGGTGCCGGGGACGATGGGGACGCCCACCTCGCGCATGGTGCGGCGCGCGGTGGCCTTGTCGCCCATCATGCGGATCTGCTGCGGC
>DASVVI010000905.1:0-9034 GCA_036386635.1 Longimicrobium sp. | reverse complement strand
TGGGCATCGCCCGCCACGTGCCGGGGGAACTCCGAGTCCGGGGCATGGAGGCCCCGAAGCGTCGCCGTCCGGACGTGGTGTGGGTAGCGTCGAAGGAATTCCAGCGCCACCCGCGTCCCGTACGAGATGCCCAGCAGATTCACGCGCTCGTAGCCGAGGGCACCGCGTACGGCCTCGGCATCCATCACGGCATCGGCGGTGGCGTAGCGCGCCGGGTTGATTCCGCGCGCGAGCAGCCTCTCGCGGCAGGCACGGATGGCCGCGCGCGGAAAGCCGCCCGTGAGCCAGCCTCGCAGCGCATCTTCGGTGCGGTCCAGATCGCAACGCAGCGGTTGGGACGGCCCGGTGCCCCGCTGGTCTATGAGCACCAGGTCACGCGTCGCGAGCACGCCGGCGAGCTCGTGCAGAGTGCCCTGCAGCCCGTCCGAAGCGGCCTGCCCCGGCCCCCCAGTGAAAAAGAAGACGGGGTCCGCGTCCCCCGGCGTTGCCGGTGAGACGACGACTACGTGCAGGGCGACCGACCCGTCCCGTGGCCGCTCGCGGTCCTCCGGCACCCGCACCGTCAGACACCGCACCGCCGTGGAGATCCGCGCGGGGATGGAAAGCGAACAGGGGATCGGTGTCGCTGTCGCGGGCTCCGTGGCCAGCGGACGGACGACGGCGGGCGGCTGACGGGGTTCCGCGGCGGCGGCGCAGGCCGAGAGCACGAGACACGCTAAGAGGCGGGCGCCGGGTGCTCGCGTTGGGGGGCGCACGCGCGCGCCGGCCGGACGGGCGCGATGCGATCGGGCCGTCATTGCGGGAGCCCCAGGTATGCGATGACCGAACGGCTCAGCTCCCGGATGAGCGTGGCATCGTCGACGACGGAAGGGACGGCCCACGTGTCGGAGAAGACGACGGTCTGGCGCAGCGTGCTCCCGATGAGCACGAGCGCAAACTCCATGGCCACCTCCGGATGCGGATGCGCGATGAGGCCGGGCTGGGAGCGCAGCGCCTGCGTGAACCGCTCGATCGTGGTGGCGTTCACCCGGCGCATGCGTTCCCGTAAGTCGTCGTCCTCGCGGGCCTGGACCGCCAGCGCGCGCAGGGTGCCCCGGTGCCGGCGGTATACCGTCACCGTGTCTTCGACGGCGGCCCGCAGGAACTCGCCCGGGCTTTCCTGGCCCGTGGTGAGGCTCGCCGTGCGTGCGTCCAGGACCGCATCCACGGTACGGTAAATCCGCTCCTCGAGCGTCTTCAGCAACGCCGCCTTGTCTGAGAACCGTGCGTAGATCGCACCGACGGTGTAGCCCGCCCGCGACGCGATTTCCGCCAGCGTCGCGGCAGAGTATTCCTTTTCGGTAAGCACCCGCTCTGCGGCTTCCAGGATCCGCTCCAACCCTTCGGAGCTCCTCGCCTGTTTCGGAACGCGGACGGACATGCGGCTCCTTTCAATATGATAGTGACCGCTACTATTATTTCGAAGGTTGGTGCGCGTCAAGCTTTTTCTCCCTGTGGTCCACGCGCCTGGGACGCTCCGGTTCAGGCGGGGACGTGCACGGGTGCAGCCAGAGCGGCGTAGAGGCTGGGGTCGGCGTGGCAGGCCACGGCGCCCGCGAGGAGCGCCCAGCCCCATGACCGCGTTCGCGCCGGGCACGCGTCGCGGTTGGCCGCGATGACTCGCCTGCCGGAGGGATCGCGCGAGCGCCTCAAGCGGGAGTTCGACGATGCTCTACCTGCCTGGTTGATCCAGACCCAACACGGTGAGTCGTTGCAGGGCCACCGCCACGTCCCGGTCGTTGAAGTTCCGGCGCGTCAGTTTGCCGGCCCATTCAGGAATGTCGGCGATCCGCTCCTTCACGGAACGCACTCCGACCTCGACACTTTCCTTCCGCATTTCAGCGACAACCGCTTGCACGGTTGCGAACGTTTCCAACTCATCGTCGGTGAGCAACGCGAGCACCTCCAGGAGCCGGACGGCCGCCTCTCGTGATCGTAAGTACCGCTCCGCATACCGATCGGCCTCTGCCACCTTCTCACCGGGCCGTAAGGCCGAACCTTCGGCCTCCACCCACAGCTTCTGCCGCGCAATCGGTTCGGCGTCCTTGTAACGCGCTGTGGAATCGTACGGACCGAGACGCATGCGCTGGTGCTCCTCGAACAGGTGCAGATCCAACGCATGTTCCAGCACGTACACACTCTTCTGCGCGGCGAGCCGGGACACGCGCCTCCGCCGATCGTGGAGGTGGGCGACCGTCCAGGCATACACGGCAGCACGTTGGAACTGAAGCGGCGCTCGCCGGGACGCCGGAGCCTGTGCGAGCGAGCGTATTTCGTGAAGCTGTGAAGAGAGCTGATGCAAATCCGCCAGCTGCGCTGATTTGACTTGGTCGAACGCGGCGCGGAACGCGGCTTCCGCTACTCCGCCGTCGTCGACCCATGTCGCGCCGCGGGGGACTTCCTCCGCTTCGATCCAGACGATGAAGTCCAGCACGTCCATCGCCACGTCCGGGTAGAGCGCGAGCCACTTGCGGGTGTCCACGTCCCCCGAAGACTCGAACTCGGCAAGGATGCCACGCCGTGCTTCCCCGATGCGTTCCTCAGCGTGCGTCATCGCACGATCCTGTGAAAGCGAGATGGACGGCTCATGCGAGATCCTGCCGGAGTGCGGCAACTTTGGGGTCCTTCGCCAGCTCGGCAGCCGCGTGGCGGAGCCGGCGGCGGATCAGGCTATCGCTCACGCCCAGGACGGACATCAAGCTCGTGCCCTCGGGTGCGGTGATGGGCATATCGGCCACCCACCGCATCCATGCCGCGCGCCTCAGCGGATCCGGCAACTCCCGGATAGCCCTCTTGAGATCCTGGGCATTCATGGCAGAGATCCAAGCGTCCTCACCGTCCGCGCCAGGGATCTCATACGGATCTGCCACGGCCTCTTTCGACCCAATGATCGCGTGTCGCGTCAGCTCGGCCGTGAGGCTTTGTCCGACATCGACGCAAAGCTCCCAGAGCGCGTGCCCGAAGCGCTCCTCCCAGAACGGCTTCGCGAGGCGTCCCGCGGTGATGCACTCCCACATCCGGAGATGACAGCGCCCACGGTACTCGGTGCGGAGCTCATCGTCCTGCAGGAAGCCGAAGGGCTTACCGCGGCTGAGGATGATGCTCTCGCATTGCCCACCATGGTACCGCCCCGCTCGGTCGGGCACGCCCACGAGGAGTGCCCCACAGGCCTCGAACAATCTGCTCCTGCGCAGGGTGGCGAACTCCCGGAGCAGGAAGACGAGCGTCTCTGCACAGAGCGTCTTTCCCTTCCGCTGCAGGTAGCCTGCGCATTCAGAACCGCCGAGGGCCGGGAGTGCTTCGATTTCGTGGACCGAACGCGACGGACGGTCCAGGTTCAGCTTCATGAAGGGGAGCACTGAAGTGGACGCACATTGATAACCGGCGTGAGCCGAAGAAACCGGAACTTGGGCCTCGATCACGCGAGCGGTCAAGGGCGGTTCCGGTTTTCCGCGGTCGCCCCGGTTGATTGTTATGGGGCGGGGAACTGCGTTTTTCGCGTTGCTCCTGGAAGCCCTGCAGACTCGGACCCATCAACGTCGGAGGCACAAGTGGAGGTTAGGAACACCGCACCGCGCGACCGGAACCCGGCCTTCTCCATCCCAGACCAGCTGCCCCAGGGCGTCGCTGACATGCGGATGCTTCCCGATCCGACGTTCCGGGCCCTGTGGGATTCGATCTATGTCTCCCGAGAGATCAAGGACCGCCTGCTCTCGCAGAGCGTGCTCAACTTCACGCTCCGCCCGAAGGTACCGCGCACGGTGATCCCGCTGCACGGGATCGTCCTCCTGGTCGGACCACCGGGTACGGGCAAGACGTCCCTGGCCAAGGGCGTAGCGGCCCGTACGGCCGAGTCGCTGGCCGCGAGCGGCCGCATGCGGTTCGTGGAGATCGACCCGCATGCGCTGGGGAGCGCCGCTCTCGGCAAGAGCCAGAAGGCCGTCACCGAGCTGTTCCGGGGCACCATCTCCGAGTACGCGGCGATGGGCGCGACGATCGTGCTGCTGGACGAGGTCGAAACGCTCGTGGCGGACCGCAGCAAGATGAGCTTGGAGGCGAACCCGGTCGACGTGCACCGGGCGACGGACGCCGCGCTCGTCGAGCTGGACCGCCTCGCGGAGGCGCATCCGAACTTGCTCTTCATCGCCACGAGCAACTTTCCGGGCGCGATCGACGCCGCGTTCGTCTCGCGGGCTGACCTCGTGCTCAGCGTGCCGCCACCCGACGCGGAGGGATGCCGCCTCATTCTCGAGTCGACTCTGGATGGGCTCGGTGCGCGCTACCCGAGCGTGAAGGACCTTGTCGGGGATCCGCACTTCTCCCAGTTGGTCGACATTTGCACCGGGCTGGATGGCCGCCAGCTCCGCAAACTGGTCGGCACGGCGTGCACGCTCGACAAACGGACGTCCCTCGACCCAAACCTCCTGACTATGGCCGACCTGCTGGTGGCCGCGGGCTCGGCCCGGGCCGAGCTGCTGGAAGCCAAAGGAGGCGCCCAGTGACCGTCGTCGCCCGGCGCCTCGCCTCCGTGCCCGCGCGTTCGGCCGTGGACACCTGGGATGCCATCGTCGAACTGATCGCGCCCGACCCGAAGTCCAGCGCCCGGACGGACCTCAACGCCGCCGCCGGTGTCGCCTGTTCGCTCATCGCGGGCGAGATGTCGGCTCCGATCGTGGTGTACGGGTCCGGGCCCCGCCTGCGCGTCTACTGCCTGTACGGCGACGCTGCCATCGACGGGGACGACGTGACCGAGGGGCCGCTCACCTATGTACCGACCGAAGGGGACTGGCACATGTCCCTGCCATGCCCGGAGGAGGAGCTCGACTGGGTACAGAGGCGCCTCCGGTCGTCCATGCGCGTGAGCGCCCGGGACGATCGCTCCGAAGTGGGCGATGAGAAATCCGAGGATCGCGGCGCCCGCGGTGACGGTGCCCCGGTCGTTGACCTTGACGCCTTCCTGCGGGGGTAGCGTGGCCGTATCCGTATCCGTGCGCTCCTACACGCACGCAGTCACCTATGTGACAGACAACCTGCTCCGGAGTTTGAAGGATGTGATCCGCCTGAGCGGCCTGGATCCGTCGGCGTTCACGGACAACTGGGCCACGCTCCACAACGGAATCCAGACGTGGATAGAGTCCGGCCATCTCAACAGCATCACCCTGGAGGTCTACAATCCAGCGGACGAGAGCCTGGTGGGCCGGTGGGACATCACGGTCTCCTACAGCTACACGGGGGGTGATGGCTCTTTCTGGACGGACACCGACGACATCAGGTACGCGATCCGGAAGGCGGGGATCTACGCCGGTTCGTGCCGGTACCAGGTGCTCGTGGACAACAAGCCAGGCGCAGCGGCCGTCGCTGGGTGGGGGGCCGGCACCTTCCGCTCAACCGCGGGCATGGTGAAGCAGAGCATCGGAACGACCGTCGAAGCCAGCGGGCTCAGCGGCGGGTTCAGCTATTACCGGAGGGGTTGAAGCATGCTGACCACGGAGGAAGCATTCGCCAAGTTTCGCAGCCGCCTCGAGCTCAACCAGAAGGAACAGGACAACGCCTCGAGGCGGCAGCAGGAAATCCGGTCGCACATGAACGAGTCGTTCGACATCGAACACGATTTCCTGACCGGCTCCTACCGCCGGCACACGAAGACCAAACCGCTGAAGGACGTCGACATCTTCTGTGTGCTCGGAGACCAGGAACGGCACTACCGCGAGGAGGCTCCGTCTGTCGTGCTCGACGCGGTGCAGACCGCGCTCGCCAAGAAGTACGGCGGCTCGGCCGTCACACGGCAGCGCCGGTCCGTGAGCCTGAGCTTCGGCGTGAATGTCGTGGATGATCTGACCGACTACCAAGTTGTCAGCTTCGATGTGGTTCCCGCCTTCGCGCTCGGTGACAACTACGAGATCCCCGACACCGGCACCGGCGGTTGGACGCAGACCAACCCGCGCGTCCATGCGGACCGCGCCGTGGACGCCCAGAAGGCGTACAGCAGCGAGTGGAAGGGTTTGGTGCGCATGATGAAGTACTGGAACAACCACCACGACAAGCCGATCAAGCCCTCGTTCCTGATTGAGGTCATGGCGCTGGAGATCCTGCACCCACCTTACGGTGGCCGGCGTGATCGAGAGGTGCAGGGCTTCTTCGCGACTGTCGCCGATCGGCTGAACGAGACTTGGCCCGACCCCGCGGGGTTGGGCCCCCCGGTGAGCGATGCCATGGACGCCGCGCGCATCGCTAACGCTGTCGCCGCGCTCAAAGGTGCGGAGCGGGAAGCTGCCAACGCCATAGACCTGAGCCGCCGGGGAAAGCAGGGTGAGTCGCTTCGCGCATGGCGGGCCCTGTTCGGGCCCCTGTTCCCTCTCTCGTGAACCGAGGAATCGATGCCTCAGACTGTCAACACACGGGACCCGTTCGTCGCAAAGCAGGAGACCCTGATCGCGGCCCTGACCGAAACCCGCTCGGTGATCCCCCACGCCGTTGCAGCCGCTGACGATGCGATTCGAGCGCCGACATGGATGGAGGTTGTGAAATGACTTCGTGGTCGCTGCATCAACTCTTAGCGAGTTTGCATGACGATATTGAACATCGACTGAAGACGGCGCGAGCCACGCTGGGGCATCCTACGGATAAGGGCGATGCCAGCGAGGGGGTTTGGCTAGAGATGCTGGATCTATATCTGCCGCAACGTTACCGCGCTGCAAAGGCGCATGTGGTAGATAGCGAGGGGACCTTCAGCCAGCAGATCGACGTTTTGGTGTTCGACCGGCAGTATTCTCCTTTCATCTTCCAGTTCAAGGGGAGTACGGTCGTACCTGCAGAAAGCGTCTATGCTGTATTTGAGGCCAAGCAGTCAATTAACGCGGAACAGATCCGCTATGCGAAAGAGAAAGTGGCGAGCGTACGCGCGTTGCACCGGACTAGCTTGCCGATACCTCATGCTGGCGGCACCTATCCGCCGAAGCCGCTCGCGCCTATCCTTGGAGGGTTGTTAACCCTACATAGCGATTGGAGCTCGCCCCTCGGTGAGCCGCTCATCAAGGCCCTTGGTGGGGATCATCCAGGCCAGCTCAACCTCGGCTGCGTTGCCTCACACGGGTTATTTGGGTGCGACGCAGCTGGCTGCCACACTAGCGCCCCGCAAACGAAGCCTGCGACCGCGTTCCTGCTAGAGCTCATAGCCCGGCTGCAGGTGATGGCAACCGTTCCGATGATTGACGTCCGTGCATACGCCCGATGGCTGACGTAGGCCAGAGGATGCTCATCGCCGCGTGCGCTCAGATGCTCCGGTCACAGGGGAGGAGTGCCCGGAGGGGGAAAGTCACTCGGCCGCAGACGAGGCGCAAAAGGGATTCGACTGGCTGACGCGAGTGCGGCTTATAGTCGGTCCGGCGGCCGAGCCGCGGCGCGGACTGAGATCCTTCTGCCCGAAGCCGCCGGGATGGTCGGAGACCCACAGGCCCGGAGAATGTGAACCCCAAGAGTGAACCCGCGCGGTACAAACACGGAACGCTCCCGCAACGGAAATCGTTGCGGGAGCGTTCCTTAACATCAGTCGGGACGGCCGGATTTGAACCGGCGACCCCCTGAACCCCATTCAGGTGCGCTACCGGGCTGCGCCACGTCCCGAGTCCGAAAGCTCGAACGCATTCCCGGCGCGTTCGAGGAGTCGAAGCTAACCCACACCCGCGTTTCCGTCAACCCGCGCGCATGATGGAGCCATCCGGAACAGGCTCGTCGTCCGCGTAGGTGGCGACGACGGTGAAGCGTTCGCGGCCGGCGGCGCCGGTGATGACGAGGGGGCCGCTCCGGAGCCAGGCGTGGGCGGCGGCGCGCGCGCCGTCTTCGCGGGCTACGCCCAGGTACAGCGTGCTCGCGATGCCGCGGCGGCGCAGCATCGTCTTGCCGGCGAGGCCCTGTTCGAGGCACGCGCACCGCCAGGGGAGGCGCCGGCTCGTCGCCTGCAGCGCCCAGCGGACCTTTCTGAGGGTGTCGAGGGTCGCTCCGGCGGGGGCCTCGGTGGAGGTCTCCCGGCCGGGGGTGCCGAGGCGCGAGGAGAGGCGGCGGAAGGGGATCGTGAGCACCATGGCCCGAGCGGCGGCCAGGCAGACCGCAGCCTCCGCGAGCAGCCGCCGGTCGGACCACGCAAGGCGGCCAAGGGTGCGCAGCGCGGTCATCGCGCTACGTGGATCATTTCCCTGTCGAGGAGCGTTCCGAGCAGCGAAAGCACCTCGGTCTCGCACTGCGCGGGCGAGACGTCGTAGCGCTCCACGAGGGCGGCGCAGAGGTCGGCGGGGGTGGTGGCTTCCTCCAGGCGCTCCCAGACGGCCGCGGCCACGCCGTTCAGGAAGAAGTAGCGTCCCGACTCGACGTGGAGCATCGCGATCTCCTCGCCGAGCGAGGCGCTGATGAGGGCGGGATCGCGGACGAGCGGGGTGGTCGGTGTGATCGTGGACATGGCGTATGGAGCGGGCCGTGGGCACCTGGCGCGGAGCGGGGAATGTACTAGAGCAGGCCAGGCACGACCAGCCGAGCAGGAGGCCGGCGGATTTGCGCCCCCGCGAGGCGCCGTCTACAATGGACGGATGACGATTCCAGCACGGGCGGATGCAGTCGGCGCGGCAGGGCGGTTCGGCGGATGAGCGCGATCTTTGGGTTCGCGCATATCGACGGGGAGCCGGCGGCGGAGGAGGCGCTCGCCGCCATGGACGCGGCGCTCGCGGGATGGGGGCCGGACGGCGGCGGCACGTGGCGCGAGGGTCCGTGCAGCCTGGGGCAGCGGCTGCTGTACAACACCCCGGAGTCGCTCCGCGAGCGGATGCCGCGGACGAGCCGCGACGGGAAGACCGTGCTCGTGGCGGCGGCGCGGCTGGACGACCGCGAGGGGCTGTTTGGCGCGCTCGGCGTTCCGCGCGAGGAGCGGGCGGCGATGCCGGACGGCGAGCTGATCCTCCGCGCCTACGAGCAATGGGGGGAGGAGTGCCCGTCGCGCATCCTGGGC
>DASVVI010000904.1:0-4025 GCA_036386635.1 Longimicrobium sp. | reverse complement strand
CCGATCGTCGTAGGGGCCGCCCCACGTGGCTGCCCGTGCCATCCCCGGCACCGTCGCCCGCACATGCGCACCCCACGTCCCCTCTCCCACGGCTCGCGGGGAAGAGGGTGCTGCGTAAGGCGCCCCCTACTCCCCCGCCCGCGACGCCTCCCGCGGATCCGCCGCGTCCGCGTCGCCGGTCTCCTCGTCCAGCACCCGCGCGTGCTCAGCGCAGAGAGTGGTCTCGGGGATCACCTCGAGGCGCTCCCACTCGATGTCCTTGTCGCAGCGGGCGCAACGGCCGAAGGACTCGGGATCGTCGTAGAGCCGCCGGAGAGCGTCGTCGATGGCGTACAGACGGGTGCCCTCCATGCTGGTGATCATGAAGTCCTTTTCCTTTTCCTGGCTCTCCGTCGCGAGGTCGGCCGGGTGAACGCGGTACTGGCTCAGCTCGCCCGCCCGGTCGCGCAGGTCCTGCACCTCGGCGTCGTGATGCCCGATCGCGTCCAGCACCTGCTCGCGCTCGCGGATGAGGAGGCGCTCCACGGTCGTGCGCTGTTCTTCGGTCAGCATGCGTGCTCCTGTCAGTCGTCGTGAGCGGCGCCGCGCGGGCCGCGTGACGCGGTCGTCTACAATGTCCGTGCCGGATACAGCAAAGGGCTCACGCGGAGACGCGGAGGCACGGAGAGAAATCCTCTCTGCGCCTCCGCGTCTCCGCGTGAGCCCATTCTTTTCCGCGGAGCTACGCCGCGGGCGGGAGGAGCGTGGCGGTGAGCCAGGCGCTAAGCAGGGGGAGCAGGTGCTCGTCCTTGTGCAGCGACGCCTGCGCGCCCACCTCGCGCGCGCGCTCCGCCAACCGATCCGGCGCGATGCCACTCACGAAGACGGTGGGCGTGGCGGAGAAGTCGGTGATGCGGCGCAGCTCCTGGTGGACCTGGAAGCCGTCACGGCCGGGCATCTCCACGTCCAGGAGGAGGGCATCCGGGCAGGTGGCGGGGCCGCCCTGCGCCCATGCCAGCAGCTCGTCGCCGGTGCCGAAGCGGACGACCTCGAAGCCGTGCCGGTCCAGCCACATGGAGACCACCTCGGCGTGGATCTCGTCGTCGTCCGCCAGGGCGACCAGCGGGCGCTTCGCGTTGGGGAGTGCCATCAGAATGTGCCTTGGTTCTTATCGGTCTCGCGCGATGCGCTCGCGCCAGAAGTCCGCCGCGCTGGTCAGCGCGCTCTCCGTGAAGCGCACGCCCAGAGTGGCATAGAAGCCGCGCCCGCCCTGCTGCGCGAAGTCGGGATCGATCAGGTTGCCGAAGCGGTAGCCGCCCTCCACCTCCACCCGCGGCCCCAGCGCGGCCACCAGCGCCGGCGCCAGGTTCCAGCGGGAGGCCCGCCCAGTCGCGTCCAGCAGCACGCGGCCGTCCATCCGCATCGATAGCGGGCCACGGATCTCCTGCTGCAGGCGCGCGCCGCCGAAGTGCGCCAGGTTGGATACCGCGCCCAGCGCCGTGCTGCTGTCCTGCCGCGAAGCCCAGCGCACCGCGTAGCGCGCGCCGATCTCGGTGCCCTGGCGCACGGCCCAGAGCGCGTCCGTGGCGCCGATCAGCCGCCGCTCCGAAAGGGCCGGCGAGCCGACGCTGCCCGCGAGGAGTGGGTTAACCGTGTTCCGCCACTCCAGCTTGGCCAGCACGTTCAGGTCGTTGTGCTGCGCCGGGCGCATCGCCAGGCCGACCAGCGAGCGGTCGCGGCGGGCGAGCTGCATCCCGTTGCCCACGTTGCGGTTGTCCTGCCACCAGTCGTGCCGCGTGAGCAGCGCCGCGGACGAGCCGATGGGAAGGTCGCCGGCCACGTCGATGCGGTAGCCCTGGGCCTCCGCGCCGCCGTGCAGCTCCGCCCGCGCCGAGAAGCGCAGCGCGCTGTCGGTGGGCAGGTACTCGACGCCGGCACCCGTCGACCAGCGGTCGCGCTCCGTCTGCGCGAAGGGAAGGGCGCGGGTCGGATCCAGGAGCGAGGCGCGGTTGAGGCCGAAGTGGCGCTCGGCGAGCACGTTGAGCGCCCAGCCGCCGTTCAGGCTCAGCCGCTGGTTCCACCCCAGCACCGCGGAGTGCGAGGCGCGCTCGGCGTCGGCGCG
Source organism: Longimicrobium sp. (assembly GCA_036386635.1). GTDB lineage: Bacteria > Gemmatimonadota > Gemmatimonadetes > Longimicrobiales > Longimicrobiaceae > Longimicrobium. The sequence continues at coordinate 1,924 of DASVVI010000904.1, read as the reverse complement.
CTCCAGGCCGCCCCACATCTGGCCGCCCAGGATGGCGCCGGTCCGCACGTTCACGGAGGTGAGGCCGTAGCTGCCGGCCGAGTCGCCGTGCGTCGTCACCCAGCGGTGCGTGCCCTCGATGCGCGTGCTGCCGAAGACGCGGTACGACGCGCCCAGGCCCATCTGGTCCGGCCGCGAGGGAAGAGTCGCGTTCCCCAGAAGCGGGCGGCGGTCGGAGAGGACGTGCGCGCCCTCCAGCCACACGTCGGCGCGCGGCGTAAGCGACAGCGTCATCTTGCCCAGCGCGGAGGCGGCGGTGCCGTTGCCGTCGTTGTCGCTCGTCATCCCCGCCTCGGTCACCAGCGGGCGGCCGGCCACCACGTTTCGGCTGCGCAGCATGGTGCTGGCGCGCTCCATCCCGAAGCCGTCGAAGCGCTGGCGGTCGTGCGTGATGCTGAAGGTGTTGGCCGGGGAGAGCCGGAGCTCGCCGATGGCGCGGATCTCCTGCACGCCGGCGCTGAGGCGCGGGTCGGTGCCCGGCGCGAACCCGGCGCCAACCTTGAGCCACTCGGCCCCGATCCGCGCGCGGTCCCTGAACAGCGACACGGAAGCCTCGGCGCGGCCGGCGAAGGCCGACGAGTCGGGCCGCTGCGAGCGGAGCATCTCGCCGCGCAGGGAGAGGGAGCCGCGGCGCATGCGCACCCCGGTGCCCAGCAGGTCCTGCCCGCCGAAGCCGGAGGTCGGCTCGCCGCCGTCGCGCACGCCCATCACCGAGAAGGCCAGCGAGTCGCCCGTGGCGCCCATGCGCAGGATGCGGGCGGCATCGACCTCCATCCGCACGCCGCCCACGAAGCGGGCCTCGCCGCCCGAGCGGCTCTCCAGCATCGCCACTACGAACACCGGGTTGCCGGCGAGGTCGTTGGTGGGCACCGGGTGCTGCAGGAGCACCTCGCCCGTGGCGTAGTCGATCTGGTAGTCGGACCAGCGGACCAGCTCCTGGCGCGAGATCACGCGGGCCGCGTTCTCACGGGCGCGCACCTCAACGGCCACCCGGTCGGTGCCCGGGCGCACGGAGGTTCCGAAGCGGTACGGGCCGGAGGTGCCGTTGCCGCGCACCTGGCGCTGGGCGAGCACCTGGTCGGTCATGCTGCCGAAGGCGCGCCACGTCACCGCGCCGGTCGCCACGCGCCCGGTCACGCCGGTCAGCGAGCGGCCGTACGTCCCCAGCCGCGGGTCGCCGCCGAAGTCGCCGGTCTCCACGTCGCCCATCGCCACCCAGTCGTAGCCGCGCTCCACGCGCGCCGAGACCTTTTGGGTGGAGGAGGAGAGGACGCGGCGCTCGCTGCCGTCGCCAAAGGTGGGGTAGCGCGACTCGTCGTTGGGGTCGTAGCCGCGGGCGAAGAAGTCGTCCGCCTGGCTGCCGCGGCGCGAGTCGTAGGAGACGCTCACCGTGGTCTCGCGGCCGACCGCGCCGCGCACGGTCACCGCGCCGAACGCGTCCGGCGCCGCGCCCACGCCGATCTGCCCCACGCCGGTCGCGATCAGCGGGCGGGTGGAGGGAAGGACGCGCAGCGGGATGCGGCCGGCGGCCTTGCCGCTGGCCAGGCGAAGCTCGCCCGGACCGACGATGTGGCCGGGGCGCACGGGGACGAAGAGCATCCCCGCGCTGTCGGCGCGCAGCTGCTGGCCGGGGGAGGCCGGCTCGCGGTCCACGCCCAGCGGCTCGGCGCCGGAGCCTTCCACCGTCACGGCGACGCCGCCGGCCAGCGGCACGCCCCACGTGTCCAGCACCCGGACCCGCACCGTGTCGGCGCGCGGGGCGCCGGCGTGCAGCGCGGCCACGGTGCCGTCCACTTCGAAGCGGCCGGCCTCACCGGAGACGTGCAGGGCGAGGCTGTCCGCGCGCTGCTGGCCCCACGAGTTCTTCATCTCCACGCGCAGGCGG
>DASVVI010000903.1:0-10808 GCA_036386635.1 Longimicrobium sp. | reverse complement strand
AGCTCGCGCACCTTGCCGATGTCGTGCAGGATGGCGCCCGTTACCAGCAGGTCGCGGTCCAGCCGCGCGCCCTGGTTGAGGTAGTGCGAGCACATCCGGTCGCACGCCTTGGCCACCGAGATCGAGTGCTCCAGCAGGCCGCCCAGGTACGCGTGGTGGTTCTTCTTGGCGGCCGGGTGGATGCGGAACTGCTTCCCCAGCGCCGTTCCCTTCCCCACGCAGCGCGTGAGCAGGGTGCGCAGCGCGGTGTCGCCCACGGAGTTGACCAGGAGGTCCAGCTCGCGCGCCATCTCGCCGCGGTCGCGGGGGGAGCACGGGATGAAGAACTCCAGGTCGTCCTCCACCACCTCCAGCGTCTCCGCCCAGCTCACGGTGAGCTGGAGCCGGTCGTTGTACGTGCTCGTCTTGCCGCGCACGCCAATCACGTCGTCCGCGTCGAAGGCGCGGTCCAGGCGGTCGGCGTCGTCCCACACCTTGGCCTCGATGGTCCCGGTGCGGTCGCCGAGGACGAGGTGAAGGTAGGGCTTGGCGCTCTTGGTCTCCTTGCGCTGCTTCTCGTGCACCAGGTAGCACGCCGTCACGTCGCGCCCGTCCGCCAGGTCACGTACCAGCGGCCAGGGGAACGCGGGGCCGCAGAAGGCGCGCGGGTCCACGCGCACGGCCGCGGCGCGACGGAAGGCGACGCTCATCACGCGCTCCACACGGTTGCGCCGCCCACGATCGTCCGGACCGCGCGGCAGCGGAGGACGCGGCCGGCGAAGGGGGTGTTGCGGCTCTTCGACAGGAAGCTCTCTGGGTCCACCGTCCACTCCACGCGCGGGTCGAAGATCGTCACGTCCGCCGGGCTCCTGTCGCGCAGCGTGCCGCCGGGCAGCGAGAGGGCGCGCGCCGGCTGGCAGCTCATCCGCTCCACCAATGTCGCCAAATCGATCAGCCCCGTCTCCACCAGCTCCGTGAACGCGAGCCCGAGCGCCGTCTCCAGTCCCACGATGCCGTTGGGAGCGTCCTCGAAGGCCTGCTCCTTTTCGTCGTAGTGGTGCGGCGCGTGGTCGGTGGCGATCACGTCGAGGGTGCCGTCGCGCACGCCCTGGCGCACGGCGTCGCGGTCGGCTTCGGAGCGGAGCGGCGGGTTCATCTTGGCGTTGGTGCGGTACGAATCGACCGCCGCGTCCGTCAGCGTGAAGTGGTGCGGCGATCCCTCGGCCGTCACGCGCACGCCGCGCGCCTTGGCCGCCCGGATCAGCTCCACCCCGCCGCGCGTGGCGACGTGCTGGATGTGGAGGCGCCCGCCCGTGAGCTCGGCCAGCATCAGGTCGCGCGCGATCATCACGTCCTCGCTCGCGTTGGGGATGCCCGTGAGCCCCAGCCGCGTGGCGATGATTCCCTCGTTCATCGACCCGCCGCGCGAGAGCGTCAGCTCCTCGGCATGCACGGCGACGGGGAGGTCGAAGGTCTGCGCGTACTCCAGCGCCATCCGCATCATCCCCGCGCTGCTCACCGGGCGCCCGTCGTCCGTCACGCACACCGCGCCCGCGCCGATCAGCTCGCCGAACTCCGTGAGCTGCTCCCCCGCCTGCCCCATCGTGATGCACCCGCTGGGGTACACGCGCGCCCCGTCCGCCCGCAGCCCCGCCGCGCGCACGAAGCCGACCGCGGCCGGAGAGTCGATCGGCGGATCGGTGTTGGGCATGGCGACCACGGCCGTGAAGCCCCCCGCCGCCGCCGCGCGCGCGCCGCTGCGGATCGTCTCCTTGTGCTCCTGCCCCGGCTCGCGCAGGTGCACGTGCACGTCGATAAGCCCCGGCGACACGACGAGCCCCGTGGCGTCGACCGTCTCCGCGCCCTCGGGGGCATCGATCCCCTCCCCCACGCGCGCCACCCGGCCATCGGCCAGCAGCACGTCCAGCACCGCGTCCATCCCCTGCGACGGGTCCACCACGCGCCCGCCGCGAATCAGCATCGCCGTCACGCCTCGCCTCCCGTCTTCGCCGCCTCGGCCCGCTCCGGCGCGCCGCCGGAGAGCAGGTAGAGGACGGCCATGCGCACGGCCACGCCGTTGGTCACCTGCTGCAGGATCACCGACTGCGGCCCGTCCGCCACGTCGCTGTCGATCTCCACGCCGCGGTTCATGGGGCCGGGGTGCAGGATGAGGATCTCGCGCGGGGCACGCTCCACCCGCTCGCGCGTGACGCCGAACACCCGGTTGTACTCGCGCAGGCTGGGGATGAAGCCGCCCGTCATCCTCTCGAGCTGCAGGCGCAGGACGTTGAGGACGTCCGCCCACTCGATCGCCTCCTCGATGCGCCGGAAGACGGTGACGCCCAGCGTCTGCACGTCGGCGGGGAGGAGGGTCTTGGGGCCGCACACGCCCACCTCGGCGCCCATCTTCCGCAGTCCGTGGATGTTGGAGCGGGCCACGCGCGAGTGCAGCACGTCGCCGCAGATGCACACGCGGAGCCCCTCCAGCGGACCGCGGTGGTCGCGGATGGTGAGGAGGTCCAGCAGCCCCTGCGTGGGGTGCTCGTGCTTGCCGTCGCCGGCGTTGATCACGTTCGACTTGATGCGCTCCGCCAGGAACTTCGCCGAGCCGCTGGCGCCGTGGCGGATCACGACCATGTCGATGTTCATCGCCTCCAGGTTGCGCGCCGTGTCCACCAGCGTCTCGCCCTTGGCCACCGACGAGCCGGTGCTGGAGATGTTCACCGTGTCGGCCGAGAGGCGCTTCTGGGCGAACTCGAAGGAGATGCGCGTGCGGGTGGAGTTCTCGAAGAAGGCGTTGACGATGGTCTTGCCGCGCAGCACGGGCACCTTTTTGATGGGCCGGTTGCTGATCTCCTTGAACGCCTCCGCCGTGTCCAGCAGCGCGGTGATCTGCTCGCGGCTCAGCTCTTCCAGCCCCAGCAGGTCCTTGCCCAGGTACGGAGCGTGGGCGTGCGCCATCAGGCCTCCACCAGCTCTACGCCCAGGCTCCCGTCGATTTCCGGCACCAGCACCTCCACGCGCCCGCCCTCCGGCACCTCGGCCGTGAACCCCACCACGTCCGGCTGGATGGGGAGCTCGCGCCCGCCGCGGTCCACCAGCACGGCCAGCAGCGTCCTCCGCGGCCTTCCGAAGTCCGCCAGCTCGTCCAGCGCCGCCCTGACCGTCCGCCCCGTGTACAGCACGTCGTCCACGATGGCCACGATGCGCCCGTCGATCCCCAGCGTCGGCAGCCGCGTCGGCCCCACGACGGGGCGCGGACCGACGGTCATCAGGTCGTCGCGGTAGAGGGTGATGTCCAGCGTGCCGGTGGCGACCGTCGCGCCGGTCGCGCGGATCTCGGCGGCCATCCTCTCGGCGAGCTGCACGCCGCGCCGGTGGATGCCCACGAGGATCAGCGTCTCGACCCCGCCCGCGAGCCGCACCACCTCGCCCGCCATCCGCGACAGCGCCCGCTCGGTGGCGTGCGTGTCCATCAGGCTGCGCCGCTGCGGTTCGGTCATGGGCTGGTTCGGGAGTGCCGGAAAGGCTCGGGAAAGTGCCCGCAAGATACCCCACCGGCGGGGCGGGTGTCAACGCGGAGAAAAAGCCTCACACAGAGACCACAGAGAGAAATACAAGGCGCAGAGAACCCCCTCCTTCCGTTCTTTTCGTGCCCTCTAGTGTCTTTGTGTGAGCCGCTGTGTTACGGGCGGCGCCGGGCGCGAAAGAACGCTCGCAGCACGTCCCCGGCTTCCTGCGCGAGGACGCCGGCGGTGAGCTGGACGCGGTGGTTGAGGCGAGGGTATTGGACGAGGTTCTCGAGCGAGCCGCACATCCCGGCCTTGGGATCGGGAGCGGCGTAGACGAGGCGGGGGATGCGCGCGAGGACGATGGCGCCCGAGCACATGGCGCACGGCTCCAGCGTGACGTACAGCGTGCAGTCGAGGAGGCGCCAGTGCCCCGTCGCCTGCGCCGCGCGGCGAATGGCGACCATCTCGGCGTGGGCGCTGGGGTCCTGGTCGGTGTGGGTGAGGTTGTGGCCGCGCGCCACCAGCTCGCCGCCGCGCACGATTACGGCGCCCACCGGCACCTCCCCCATCGCCTCCGCCGCCGCGGCCTCCTCCAGCGCGATGCGCATCCACCGTTCGTCGTCGTGCGTATCCGTCATCGGCAGGTCGTGCGCGTGGGCAGGGTGCGGATCAGGGTCGGGCACGGGCAGCCACACGGGGCTGCCCCTACGGACATCGTGGTGCGTACGCGGCTGCCGGAGCACCATCGGGCACGGGCGCGATGAATCGCGCCCCTACGGGTTCTGCGCCGTTTCGCCCCCTCTCCCGATAACAGAGGGCGGAGCCCTCTCCTGTTATCGGGAGAGGGGGCAGCGAGGAACGAGCGGGGGTGAGGGCCCCCCACCAAACGCCACGACCCCGGCAACCATCGGTCGCCGGGGTCGCGGGTCCGCAGAGCGCGGCGTCCTCAGGTGGCGATCGCCGCCGTCTGCTCCTGCGTGAAGCGGCGGACGAGGCCCGTCACGCGGCCCAGCACCTCGAAGTCGTCGTAGTCGTGCACCAGGATCGGCGCGTAGTCCGTGTTGGCGGCTTCGAGGACCACCTGGCCGTCGCGGGCGAAGTAGCGCTTCACCGTGGACTCGCCGCCCAGGCGCGCGGCCACGATCTCGCCGTCCTTGATCTCCGACTGGTCCACCGGCTCCACCAGCACCATGTCGCCGTGGAGGATGCCCATCCCCTCCATGCTGTCGCCCTTGATCTCCAGCCCAAAGGCGTCGGCCGAGGCGACCAGCTTGCGGTCGATCTCCATGCGCTCGCTGACGTCCTCACGCATCAGCGCCGGCTTCCCCGCGGCGATCTTGCCGTAGAAGGGCACCGAGATGACACCCGGGGCCAGGTTCATCCCCAGGATCTTGACGCCGCGCGAGCGCGATGCGTCGCGCTCGATGTGGCCCTTGTCGGCCAGCGCCTGCAGGTGCTCGGAGACGGTCTTGGTGGACTTGATGGAGAACCGCTTGCCGATCTCGCGGATGCTCGGCTGGTACGTGTTGTCCTTGAGGTAGTCCACGAGGTAGTTCAGGATGCGGCGCTCGATCTTGTTCAGCGGCTCAGGCATGGGGTGCCTCCGGGACTGGGTCGGGGTCGTCCCTGAATGGGAACCGCCGGGCGGGCGCCGGGGTGGCGCGTGGTGGATGCAATGGAAGGGGGCGCCGTCGCGTGCGGCCGCCCCTCGTCCCTCACTCCTGCCCTGGCGTGCAGCCCCGGCGCGTAATGCGCGCCACACCGCTTGGCTGCTCAGGCCGCAACATAGGCGCCGTAGCAGTGCAAGTCAACATTTGTCTACTGAGCCCCGCTCACCGCGATACGCTCCCGCGCGGCGTCGATTCGGGCCAGCGTGCGCTCGCGTCCCAGGAGCACGCCGACCTGGTCTATTCCCGGGCTGGCGGCGCTCCCCGTGAGCGCGATCCGCAGCGGCTGCGCCACCTTTCCGAACCCCACACCCGCCGTCACGGCCGCGCCGCGCAGGGCGGCCTCGATGGCGGCCGGCTCCCACGCCTCCACCCCCGCCAGCGCATCGCGGACGACGGCCAGGCGGGCGGATGTCTCGGGGTCCTTCCAGTGCTTGGCGGTGGCCTCGCCATCGTACTCCAGCGCGTCGGCCAGGTAGACCCGTGCCTGCTGCGGGATCTCCAGCGTCGACCGCGACCGCACCTTGAGGAGGTCGATCAGGTGGAGCACGTAGTCGCGCCGCTCCTCCACCTCGTCCGCCGTCATCAGCCCTGCCTCCACCAGCAGCGGGCCCACGATCGGGAGGAGCTCCGCGGCGGGCTTCTTGGCCAGGTACTGGCCGTTCATCCACTGGAGCTTCTCCATGTCGAACACGGCGCTCTTCTTGTTGATCCGCTCGACCGAAAAGAGCTCCGTCATCTCGTCCACCGTCATCAACTCGCGGTCGTCGCCCGGGTTCCAGCCCAGGAGCGCGAGGAAGTTGACGAGCGTTTCCGGGAGGATGCCGAGCTTCGCGTAGTCGCCGACCGCGGTGGCGCCGTGACGCTTGCTGAGCTTGCGTCCGTCCGCGCCCAGGATCATCGGCAGGTGCGCGAACTCCGGCACTGCGGCGCCGAGCGCGCGGTACAGCAGGATCTGCTTGGGCGTGTTGGCGACGTGGTCCTCGCCGCGCACCACGTGCGTGATGCGCATGTCGATGTCGTCCGACACCACGGCCATGTTGTAGATGGGCGTGCCGTCGGTGCGCAGGATGATGAAATCCTCGATGCTCTCGTTGTCGAAGCGGATGTCGCCGTACACCTGGTCCGTCCACTCCGTGGCACCCTCGGGCACGCGGAAGCGCACGGTGAAGGGCGTCCCCGCCTCCGCCTGCGCGTCGCTCTCCGCGCGGGGGATCGCGCGGCACTTGCGGTCGTAGCGGTACTCCAGTCCCGCTGCCTGCCGCTTGGCGTCCAGCTCCTCCGGCGTGCAGAAGCAGCGGTACGCGCTGTCCTCCGCGAGCAGGCGCCGCGCCTCGGCGGTGTGGCGCGGAAGCCCCTCGCTCTGGAAGTACGGGCCCTCGTCCCAGGTGAGCCCCAGCCAGCTCATCCCCTCCAGGATCGTCTCCGTGGAGGCGTCGGTGCTCCGCTCGCGGTCCGTGTCTTCGATGCGCAGCACGAACACGCCCCCGCTCTGCCTCGCCATCAGCCAGTTGAAGAGAGCCGTGCGGGCCCCACCGACGTGAAGGTAGCCGGTGGGGCTGGGAGCGAAGCGTACGCGGATCGGGTGGGGCATCGGAAACGGGCTCGGTCAAGGCGGCGGCGGAACGGCGACCCTGGAAGCTATTCCCGCAGGTGGCATCGGACCAGTGCCCGCGAGCGCCCGGACGGCCAAGCCGTCCGGGCGCTCCCCGGTAGCCGCGGCTACTCGGGCGACGTGCCGCCCTGCTGCACGCTGCGCTGGTCGAGCTGCTCCGCCGTGGCGGCCTCGCCCTCGAACGGCCCGATGTCCGACCGAGGCGCGCACGGCGCCGGCACGTCCACGTTGCTCTCGCCGCACGGGGCGCAGCCCTCCTGGCAGCGCCACGCCAGCTCCGTGAGCTCCTTGCACGGCGGCGGCGAGGCGTTGGAGCAGCGCACCAGGTCGTCGCACTTGCACTGGCTGCGCATGGGAGGCTCAGGCGGGCAGAGCTGGAAGCCGCCGCCGCAGATGCTGGCGAGCTGGCGCAGCACCAGGCACCCCACCACCTGGCCCAGCTTCAGCCCGGCCTCGTGGTCGCTGCGCCAGTGGATCCCCGCCCACAGCCGCCCCATGCCGATGTTGTCGGCCATGTTGCGCAGCTCCTCGCCGATCGTGGTGGGCGGCCCTCCCACGGTGAGCACCGGGGGCGTGGGGTCGTTGCCGAAGAAGTAGGCCAGCACCGTGCTGGCCGCGCCGGAGTACGTGCTGTGCCCCGAGGGGTACGCGGGGTGGCGCGGCGTGCCCGGGCTGAACCCCGGAACCCGCGCGCAGGGCCGAGCGTCCGGGCAGGTGATGTACATCGGGTTGAGCTCGTCCGGCCGGTCGAAGAGCACGTCCAGCTTCAGCCCCATGTCCTGCGCGTACTCGATGGGGCGCGGCCGCCGCGAGGTGAAGTGGCGCGGGCTCAGCCACTTGTAGTACCAAGCCGCCTGCAGCGCGCTGGCGATGGCCACATCCAGCGCCGCCCAGATGAGCGCCTGCCGCGGGGGCGACCACGACCGCGTGGTGATGAGGTAGTTGAGCGCGTGCCGGTGGTAGAGCCCCGGCGTCTCCGACTCCACCGCGCGGGCCATCCCGCGCCCGGTGCGAATCACCTGCTGCCCGGGGAGCCGGGTGACCTCGACGGCGCCGATGGGCGGGGGCATCAGGTTGAACAGGCGGCTGATGGGCGCGCGGCACCCGAACGCCTTGGGAAGCTCCTTGATCGGCTCGCACGGCCACGCGGTCAGCGCCGGACACCCTCCCGTGGGTGCTTCCAGGCTGCACGGCTCGTCGCGCAGATGCCACAGCTCCACCAGCTCCTCGAACTCCTTCCTGATCTCGTCCTGCCCCTCGGGCGTGCAGTAGTCCGGGTAGGCGGGGAAGTACCCCGGGTTGTTGGGGTCGTCCGTCACCGAGGTTAGCTCCTTGATGGAGATCATGCGGAGCTGCGGGCAGTGGTTCCAGAAGCTGGCTTCCGGCTCCACCTGGGGTCCCGTGAGCGCGTACTCCGGTACGTCGCACGGGTAGGGTTTTTGAACGCACGTCATCCTGCTATCCTCCTCTGAAGTGGACGCGGTCTGCACTTTCAGACCGCAAATACGTGGTTCGCAATGTTCGGTCCCTATTCGGTGCTCATGAGCGGCGTGGACGGCAACGAGTACGGGGTGCGCGCCGCGGCGAGTTGTATCCACCTTCCCGGTGCCGTATTCTACCCGCGATCATGGTAGGATACTGCATCCGCGATACTGAGAACGTGACCACGAAACCGAGCGAGCCGCGCCCCGCCGCGGACGAAAATATGCCCCCGCACGACTTCATCCGCGCCATCGTCGCGGAGGACCTGCGCAACGGGCGCTACAGCGAGATCGTCACGCGCTTTCCGCCGGAGCCCAACGGGTACCTGCACATCGGGCACGCGAAGGCGATCCTGCTGAGCTACGGGATCGCGCAGGAGACGGGCGGGCGCTTCAACCTGCGCTTCGACGACACCAATCCCGAGACCGAGGACGTCAGCTACGTCGAGTCGATCATCGACACGGTGCGCTGGCTGGGCGCGGACTTCGAGGACAGGATCTACTACGCGGCGGACTACTTCGAGCAGATGTACCGCTTCGCCGAGTACCTGATCGCGCAGGGGCTCGCGTACGTGGACAGCTCGACGGAAGAGGAGATCCGCGAGGCGCGCGGCACGGTGACGGAGCCGGGCTTCCCCACCCGCTTCCGCGACCGCACGCCCGAGGAGAGCCTGGACCTCTTCCGCCGCATGCGCGCGGGCGAGTTCCCGGACGGCTCGCACGTGCTGCGCGCCAAGATCGATCTGGCTTCGAAGAACATGCTGCTGCGCGATCCCCTGCTCTACCGCGTCCGCCATGCGCACCACTACCGCACGGGCGACGCGTGGTGCGTCTACCCGCTTTACGACTACGCGCATCCCATCGAAGACGCCATCGAGGGGATCACGCACTCGCTCTGCACGCTGGAGTTCGACAACAACCGCGCGGTCTACGACTGGACGGTCGACCACTGGCAGAGCTTCGTGCGCTCCGAGGGCGGGACGCCGGCGCGGCCGCACCAGTACGAGTTCGCGCGCGGCGAGCTGGAGTACACCATCACCAGCAAGCGCAAGTCGCTGGAGCTGGTGAAGGGCGGGTACGTGAGCGGCTGGGACGATCCGCGCATGGCGACGCTGGCCGCCTTCCGCCGCCGCGGGGTGACGCCGGAGGCCATCCGCGCGTTCTGGGAGCGGATGGGGGTCGCGAAATTCAACAGCCGCATCGACATCGCCAAGCTGGAGTTCGCCATTCGCGACGACCTCAACCACCGCGCGCCGCGAGTGCTCTGCGTGCTGCGCCCGCTGCGCGTCGTCATCACCAACTACCCGGAAGGGAAGACGGAAGAGCTGGACGCGCCGTACTGGCCGCACGACGTGCCCAACGAGGGCTCGCGTCCGCTCCCCTTTGCGCGCGAGCTGTTCATCGATCGCGACGACTTCGCGGAGGACCCGCCCAAGGGCTTCTTCCGCCTCACCCCCGGCGGCGAGGTGCGGCTCCGCTACGGATACGTCATCCGCTGCGACGAGGTCGTAAAGGATGAAAGCGGTGAGATCGTGGAGCTGCGATGCTCGTACGATCCCGAGACGCGCGGCGGCACCACGCCGGATGGGCGGCAGGTGAAGGGGACGATCCACTGGGTCTCGGCCGAGCACTCGCTCCCCTGCGAGGTGCGCCTGTACGACCGCCTCTTCTCGGTCCCCGACCCTGAGGCGGGGGAGGGCGACTTCAAGGAGCACCTGAACCCCGAGTCGCTCGTGGTGGTGCAGGGCGCGCGCATCGAGCCCGGCGTGCGCAAGGACGCGCCGGGGAGCCGGTACCAGTTCGAGCGCACCGGCTACTTCTGCTCGGACATCGTGGACTCCTCCGCCGACCACCTCGTCTTCAACCGCACCGTCACCCTGCGCGACACCTGGGGCAAAACCGCCCAGGCGCCAGTGGCGAAGAAGGCGCCCGTCCCCAAGCCCGCCGAGCGCGAGCCGCGGGAGCGCGCCGCGGCCCCGCAGGTCGCCCGCGCGCCCGAGATGGAAACGGCGCGTGCCCGCTACGAAACCGAGCTGGGCCTCGCGCCCGTGGAGGCGGACCTGCTAACGCGCGACCCCGGCTTCGCGACTCTCTTCGAGGCCACCGTCGCCCTCGGTGCCGCGCCAAAGCCGGTGGCGAACTGGATCGTCAACGTCCTGCTCGTGGAGCTGAAGGAGCGCGGCATCAACGAGATCGCCTTCGGCCCCGCGCAGCTCGCCGAAGTCGTGCGGATGGTGGAGGACGGCACCATGTCCAGCGCCGCCGGCAAGACGGTCGTCGCCGAGCTCACGCGCGACGGCGGCGACCCGGTTGAGATCGTGGAGCGCCGCGGCCTGCGCCAGGTGAGCGACGACGCGGCGCTGGTGCCCGCCGTGGACCAGGTGCTCGCCGCCAACGCCGCCAAGGTGGCCGAGTACCGCGCCGGCAAGACGGGCCTGATCGGCTTCTTCGTCGGCCAGGTGATGCGCAGCACCGGCGGCACCGCGAACGCGGAGCGGGTGCGGGCGCTGCTGCAGGCGCGGCTGTAGGAGGCCCTCACCCGCCGCGGCCGGCG
>DASVVI010000902.1:0-2817 GCA_036386635.1 Longimicrobium sp. | reverse complement strand
CACGCTCTACCTCCCCAACCTGATCCACCACGTCTACGTCGCGCTCAACGCGATGATGGAGGTGGGGACGCGCGCGTACCTCAAGGTGGGGACGGCGGGGACGGGCGGGATGGGACTCAACATCCCCTTCACGCACTCCGAGGACCGGCCGTCGCGGCAACTCCTGGCCAAGAGCGCGGTGGCGGGGGCGCACACTCTGCTCCTATACCTGATGGCGAGGACGCCGGGCGCTCCCGCGGTCAAGGAGATCAAGCCCACCGCCGCCATCTCGTGGAAGCGCATCGGCTTCGGCGAGGTGATGAAGGGCCGGCGCCCCATTCCGCGCATCGATGCGGCGGGGCCGGTGGCGCTGGAGGGGTTCGAGGGCGCGGGCGAGGCGTGGAAGGAGACGGGGGAGACGCTGGACGGCGTCTTTCTGGACGCGGGAGAGAACGGGCTGTTCAGCCCCGGCGAGTTCGAGGCGCTCACGGCGCTGGGGCTGATGGAGTTCATCACCCCCGAGGAGATCGCGCGTGACGTAGTGTGGGAGATCCAGGGGCGCCCCAGCGGGCACGACGTGGTCGCCGCGCTCGACGCCGCCACCAGCGGGCCGACGTACCGCGCCGGCGTCCTGCGCACGGCCGCGCTGGCGCACATGGACGCGCTGGAGGAGGAGAGCGGGAGCCACGCCGTCGCCTACGAGATGCTGGGGCCGCCGCGGCTGGCTAAGCTCCTCTTCGAGGGCGAGATCCTGAGGCGCCTCGCGGAAGGCAGCCTGGATCGCGCGGCGGAGATGGAGCCGGAGGAGATGGCGGCGCGCGCCGGGCGGCTGCTGGACGAGGACGCCGACCTGCGCACCCGCATCCTCTCCATCGGCCTCCCCATCCTGCTGGCGGACGGGGAGCGCGTGCTGCGCGGGCGCGACGTCAAGGTGGGGCTCGGGGACCGCGGTCCGGAAGCGGCGGCGCGGAGCGGGTGGGTGGACCTGCGGGCGGCCAACTGGACGATCTGGCAGCGGAGGGTGGGCGAGGTGCTGCGGCGGCTGGACTCCCACTCCGGCGCCGAGGGCGGGTCGCGGTGGGACATGGAGCCCTGGCAGCGTGAGCGGCGCATCCGCCCCGGTGCCCTGGCCGCGTGGATCTTCCGGTACGAGGACGAAGGCGAGCGCATCAAACGCTAGAAACCCGCGCCCTGGGGGAACGTGCACGGCAACAAGAGCGGTTCCGCGCTGCTCGTGGAGCTCGCGCGGGGGTTCGCCCTCAGCGAGTTCTACCCCCTCAAGCACCCCACGCTGGTGCAGGGGATCCTCAAGCTGGACGCGGCCCTCCAGGCCCGCGAGGACGACACGCGCGTCGACGTAAACCCCACCGGCCTCGTGCTGGCGGGGGAGCCGCCGCCGCGCCGCTCGCCGCACGTGGAGCGCTTCGCCGCGCGGCTGGACGAGCACGGCGTGCGCTCACTCGTGCTGCGGCGCGACATGGGGATCGAGTCGGTGGGGCGCTTCCTCTCCGCCTGCACCCTGCCGCCCCGCGTGGCCCGCGCCGTGGGCGGCTTCGCGGCGGCGCTGGCGGCGGCGGGCGCAGCGCGCGTGTCCGTCAACGGCGACTCGATCCAACCGCAGTCCGCGCAGGCGACCGCCTCCGGGGCCCGCGCCGACGGGATCTCGCTGTGGAGCGCGCAGGACATGTACGAGCAGGTGCAGCTCTCCGCGCAGCGCGTCGCGACGGAGGACACGGCCGAGCTGCGCCGCATGCTGCACGAGGGCAACGACAGCCAGCGGGTGGAGGCGCTCCAGCGGCTGGAGCTCGTGGCGCAGTACTACATGCAAAAAGAAGAGATGGACCGCGCCATCGTCGTCCTCGACGAGCTGCGGGGAGACGCGGAGCAGCTTCACGGCCGCAATCCCGCCACGCGCGGCGCGGTGATGCTGGCCATGCACCGCATCGCCGACCCCGCCATCATCGACGAGCTGGTCCGGCGGCTGGGCCGCACCCGCTCCGACGAGGAGCGCACCGCCCTCCGCTCCACCCTGCTGCACCTGGGCGCCGAGGCGGTCTCGCCGCTGGTGCGCGAGCTGACGGCGGCGAGCGACCTCTCGGCGCGGCGCGCGTACCGCGACACGCTGGTGGCGCTCGATGCGGTGGGCGTGCCGCTGCTGGAGGACATGATTGGCGACCAGCGCTGGTTCGTGGTGCGCAACATGGTCGGCATCCTGGGCGAGATCCGCAGCGCGGACGCGGCGGAGCACTTCGCGCGCACCATCCACCACGCGGACGCCCGCGTGCGGCGCGAGACGATCCTGGCGCTCACCAAGTACGGCGACGAGCAGGCGGTGCCGCTCCTCGTCAAGGCGCTCACCGACCGCGAGGCCTCCCTGCGCGCGGCGGCGGCGCTGGGGCTGGGCCTGACCAAGTCGCAATCCGCCGTCGCCCCCCTCCTCGACCGCCTCGCCGCCGAGACGGACGCGGAAGCGTTGGTCGAGCTGCTCCGCGCATTGGGCCGCATCGGCAACCCGCGCGTGGTCCCGGCGCTCGCGGAGCGCGCGGGTGCCGGCGGCTTCTTCTCCCGCACGCCACCGCAGGTCCGCATCGAGGCCGTCCGCGCCCTGGGCGAGATCGGCGGCGACGCGGCCCGCGCCGTCCTCCAGCCCCTCCTCCGCGACCGCAACGGCGAAGTCCGCGACGCCGTCTTCAAGGCTTTATCGCCCACCATGGCTTGAAAACAGCGGCCTCACGCGGAGACGCGGAGACGCAGAGAGAGCAAGAGAAAAAAGCCTCACACAGAGCACACAGAAGGAACTGAAAGCCACAGAGAACAACATTCTTTGCTGTTCTTCCT
>DASVVI010000901.1:0-12433 GCA_036386635.1 Longimicrobium sp. | reverse complement strand
CTCGAGCGGAGCGCCCTCCGGGTTGTCCTTGCCGAGCGGGGTGGACGGCTCCGGGCACCAGGTGGTGAAGCGCGGCGTGATTCCGCGCGACATGAAGTGGTTCAGCCCCTCCGCCGTAGAGGCGATCGCCTCGTCGACGGTGGCGAACCCGAACGGCTTCGCCATCTCCACGCCGGCGACGAAGTTGGGGATCACGTAGCGCGGGCCGAACACCTCCGCCGCGTCGAACATGCGCCGGTGCCACTCCTCGCGGCCCACGTAGCGCTCCTTGCCCGGGCAGATGATCTCGAACAGCCGCTTGTCCCACACCTCGTAATTGGGGTGGTAGATGCGGATGCCGTAGTCGAAGTAGCGCTGGACGTCCTCACGCGGCAGCGCCTGCGCAACCACTTTGCCGATCCAGCGGCCGGGGAAGCGCTCCTCGATGGCCTGCGCGTAGCGGCCGTAGAAGTCCGCCTCGGCCAGGCCGTCTACCTTGGACGTCACCGACCCGCCCGTGAGGGTGTAGGCCTGCGACACGCGCGCGGTGTCGTAGCGGTCGATGATGGCGAGCGCCTCCAGCACGTCATCGACCGGCTTGACTCCGGTGTAGGGGCGGCCTTCCTGCTTGTGCTGGCGCCAGTTGTGGTTGATGTCGCAGTACTGGCACTCTTCCTTGGCCCCGAAGTACTGGCAGAGCCGCAGCACCGTCAGGTAGATGAGGTAGCCCCACTGGATGGTGGGCGCCGTCTCCATCACCGTCTTGCCGTTGGCGAGGCCGTGGCGGTAGTACTCCGGCATCGGCGGCAGCGCTACGTCGGCGATGACGCGGCCGTCCAGCCACATCTGCAGCGTCCCCGCTTCGCCACGCGTGATGCGGTACGGCGAGTCCGGGTTGGTGCGCACCGAGACGATGGTGCGGCGCAGCTCCCACGGGCCGCCGGTGAGCGCGACTTCTTCGGGGGGGCGGCGGATGGCGGCGGTGCCCAGCTCCTTGAGCGGCTTCTGGTCGAAGGAGAAGATGAAGTACGACTTGGGCTTGACCTCACCCTCCAAGTTGTCGCTGAGCGCCGAGTCGTCGAACGCGATCCCGGTGCGCAGGAGATCCTCCTTGAGCACCGCCTCCCCCGGGATGTGCGGGAAGCGGGCGATCAGTCCTTCTACCTGCTCGGTTCGTGTATTCATCAGGGTTCCGTATGGGAACGAATGGCAGAAACAGGTGCGTTAGTGCGTTAGTGCGTTAGTGCGTTTTGGACGGCGCCATCCCCAAGTTTGTCATCCTGAGCAACGCGCCTCTCAGTCCTCTCCTGCGCTCCGGCCCTTGGCGCGTAGCGAAGGATCTACTGCGCGTGCAGAGAGGACCGCGGGTCGCCCCGGGCCTCGCGCTCCGCCGGCTAGATCCTTCGTTCGCCGCAGGGAGTACGGTGTGCGTCCCGCATCTCGTCAGGCGGCTCTCTCAGGATGACATAGGATTCAAACGCACTCACGCACTCACGCACTAACGCACTTCTTTTCCCGGATGCGACGCGCGCTGAAGGCGATCCCGCACTCCCGCCCATTCCTGCTCGTCCGGCACGCGCTCCACCAGGATCCGTTCATACCCCTCTGCGTCGAGTTCGTGCAGGGTGGCGTAGAGGCGGGCGGCGTAGCCGGCGGGGTCGGGGCGCATGCGGACGACGCGGGCGCCCGGGTACTCCGCGCCGCTGTACGAGAGGACGGCCGTGCGCTCGCCGTAGGTGCGGCTGTCGATGCGCATGGGGAGGAAGGCCTCCACCCCCGGCGCGGCCGCCACCAGCGCCACCAGGCCGGTCGGCTCGGGGTCGATCAGGCGGAGGTGGGCGCGCGGGGCGTAGTGCCGGTCCATGCGGCCGGGGGAGGGAAGGGCGGCGCCCGGCTGCTCCTTTGGCCCCCCCGCGATCAGCACCACGCCGAGCACCTCCGAGAGCTCCTCCTGCGTCACGCTGCCGGGGCGCAGGATGGTCGGCGTCGCGGATGCCAGCGAGACGACGGTGGACTCGATCCCCAGCGTGCACGGGCCGCCGTCCACCACGTAGTCCACCGAATCGCCGAGGCTGCGCACCACGTGGTCGGCGGTGGTGGGGGAGACCTCGCCGGAGCGGTTGGCGCTCGGCGCGGCGACGGGGATGCCCGCGGCGGCAAGCAACGCCCGCGCCACCGGATGCAGCGGCACGCGGATGGCGACGTTGGGGAGCCCCGCCGTCACCGCGTCCGGCACGTGCGCGGCCCTGGGGACTACCAGGGTGAGCGGGCCGGGCCAGAACGCCGCAGCCAGGCGCTCCGCCGCGACGGGCCACTCCGCGGCCAGCGCTCGCGCCGCCTCCGCGTCGGCGGCGTGGACGATCAGCGGGTTGTAGTCGGGGCGCCCCTTGGCGGCGAAGATGCGCGCCACCGCGGCCGGATCGAGCGCGTTTGCACCCAGCCCGTACACCGTCTCGGTGGGGAAGGCGACGAGCCCGCCGCCCCGCAGCGCCTCCGCCGCAGGCTCCAGATCGGCGGCGGCCGGAGCGCCTGGATCGATCGACAAGATCTTCATTCAGCCCAAGATTACGGTGCCCGTAGAGCCGTGCGGGATGCGCCCCGTCCGGCATGCGCTTTGCCTGTCGAACCCGTGGAGAACGTCGGCCGATGTGCGGCTCCCCGAAGGCGCGTGCGCGACCGCGGGACACCTCCAGACGCGACGCTCAGCAACCGTAAGACCGGCGGAGACGCACAGCGCAAAAGGAGGGACCGATGTTCGTGATGTTCATGGCCGGGCTCTGGATCGTGATGTTCGTGGCACCCGTCGTACTGCTCGTCGCGCTCCTTCCGGCCGGGCGCGACTGCCCCCGCTGCGGCGGCGAAACGCTGTCCATCCGTTCGTCGATGTTGCGCCCCGTGCGCCGCTTCCTCAGCCAGCGCTGGTGCATCGCCTGCGGCTGGGAAGGCACCACCCGCAACCACCTGCATCCACAGCCCGTCCCCAGCCTGGAGCTGGTGCGCGCCGACGCCGACGAGGTGGACGACGACGCCGTGTGGCGCGGCGAGCAGCGCGACAACCCGCTGCGCTGACCGCGTGCTCCGGCGAACGCGGGTGGGGCGGCAGGCGGCCGCTCCACCCGCGTTTTCCGTTCCTCCATCACGCCGCGCCGTCCCCCACCACCACGCGTACCACGCGGTCCGGGTGGAAGCGCTCGCGGGCGATGCGCTGCACGTCCTCCGCCGTCACCGCCTGCACGGCGGCGGGGTAGCGGTCCCAGTAGTCGTGCGGCAGCCCGTACGCCTCCAGCGTCCCCAGCCGGCTCGCCACCTGCCCCGGCGTCTCGAAGGCTCTCGGGAGCGACAGGACCATGGCGTCGCGGGCGCGTCGCAGCTCGGCCTCGTCCACCGGCTCCTCCGCCATCCGCCGCATCTCGCGGAGCATCTCTTCCACGGCATCGGCGGTCACCTCCACGTCGACGGCGGTGTGCGCCGTCCAGCCGCCGCGCGCGATGCCGGCCGAGAAGGCGGAGTTGGCGCCGTAGGTCCATCCCTTCTCCTCGCGGAGGTTGGCGCCCAGGCGGCCGGTGATGGTGCTGCCGCCCAGGATGTAGTTGGCCACCGCGCCGCGCACCCAGTCCGGCGAGCGGCGGTCGATCCCGCGCCCCGCGATGCGGATCTCCGACTGCGCCGCATCGTCCCACGGCACCGCGACGAGCTGGCCCGCGGCCGCAGGGGTGTCGCCGTCCTCGGCGGGGTACGCGACGGGAGGCGCCTCGCCTGTCCACCCCGCGAACGCCGCCTCCAGCATCTCGCGCAGCGCGCCCGGCTCGAAGTCGCCCGCGGCCACCAGGTAGGCGCCCGCGGGGCGGTAGTGCCGCGCGTGGAAGTCGACCAGCTCGTCCCGCGTCACCCCCGCGATCCCTTCCGCCGTGCCGAAGGAGGGGCGGCCGTACGGGTGATCGGCGCCGAACACCTCCAGCGAGACGCGGTCGTCCGCCACGTTCCCCGGCTCGTCCTCGCGGGCGACGAGGGCGTCCAGCGATTCGTTCCTGATCCGCTCCACCTCCGCGTCGGGGAAGGAGGGGCGGCTGATGATCTCCGCGAGAAGCTGGATCCCTTCCTCCAGCGTCTCGTGGAGGAGCACCGCCTCGGCCTCGGCGTAATCGTGGCCGACGTTGGCGTGCAGGAGCGCGCCCAGGTAGTCCACGCGCGCGTTGAGCTGCTGCGCCGTCTGGAGCTCCGTCCCCTCGGTCAGGAGGTGGCCCACCAGCGCCGCCTTTCCCGGGCGCTCGCGCGGCTCGGCGGCGGAGCCGGCCGGGATCGCCAGGCGCAGCACGACCTGCGGGATCTCGCCCATGCGCGCCGCGATCACGCGCAGCCCGTTGGAGAGCGTGTACCGTTCCGGCCGCGGGACACGCGGCGCCGGCGGCGCGCCGATGGAGGGTGCCGGAAGGAATACGGCGCTAGGCGGCATCCTGGACCTCCTCATCAGCTTCGTCGGGCAACACGAGGAGCGTGACTCCGCGCTTTTCATCCAGGTACTGCGCCGCCACGCGCTCCACGTCGTCCGCGGTGATCTCGTCGTACAGTGCGGAGACGCGGTTGAGGGCCTCCGCGTCACCGAGCACGGTGGCGGCGTAGGCCAGGGCGTCGGCGCGCTCCTCCACCGTGGCGAGCTGCCCCACGTGGTCGCGCCGCACCCGGCGGACGGCGCCGAGCACCTCGTCCTCGCTCACATCGCCGCGCGCCACCTGGTCCAGCGCGTGGCGGATGGCGGCGTCCACGGTGTCCACGTCCACGCCCGAACGCGCGGTGGAGACGATGCCGAAGATGCCGCAGAGGGCGGTCGGGTACAGGTAGGTGTCCACGTCCTGCGCGAGCTGCCCCTCGCGCACGAGCGCCCGCTGCAGGCGCGAGCTCTCGCCGTCCGCCAGCAGGTAGGCGAGCACGTCGAGCGCCACCCAGTCGCGCGTCCCGTAGCCCGGCACCGCCCACGCGCGGTACGTGCGCGGAAAGGAGACGGCGTCCTCCATCGTCTCGCGCACCCCGACGGCGGGGAGCACGTCGCTCCGCGGCGCATCGGGAAGCTCGGGGCCGGACGGCAGGTCGCCGAAGTAGCGCTCGGCCAGCGCGAAGGCATCCTCCGCCGAGATGTCGCCCGCGAACGCCAGCACCGCGTTGCCGGCGGTGTAGTACGTCGAATAGAATGTGCGCGCGTCCTCCAGCGTCGTCGCCTCCAGGTCCGCCGTGTAGCCGATGGTGGGCCAGGAGTACGGGTGCCCGTCTGGGAAGAGGAGTTCGTGCAGCCGCTCGTCGGCCAGGCCATAGGGGCGGTTCTCGAATGTCTGGCGGCGCTCGTTGATCACCACCCCGCGCTGCACCTCGAGCGTTTCCTCGGTCAGCATGGGGAGGAAGAAGGCCATCCGGTCGCGCTCCAGCCAGAGGGGAAGCTCCACGGCGTGCGAGGGGACGGTCTCGTAGTAGTTGGTGCGGTCCAGCCAGGTGGATCCGTTGTTGGTGCCGCCCACCCGTTCCAGCAGGTCGTCGAAGTCACCCTTGGGGGCGTGCTGCGAGCCCTCGAACATCAGGTGCTCCAGCAGGTGGGCCAGTCCGGTGCGCCCCGGCCGCTCGTCTCGCGACCCTACGCGGTACATGAGGTGCACGGCCACCAGCGGCGCGGTGCGGTCTTCGTGGGCCACGATCCGCATCCCGTTGCGCAGCACGTGCGTGCGCGACTCGATGCGGAACGGGGTGTCGTGGGTATCCTGCACGTCGGTTCGTCTCCGGGTTGCTCGCTTCGCCGGCGCACGGCGCGCCCTGTGCGAAGGGGCCGAATCTAACACTTCGGGAGCCGTTCCGCTCCCGCGCCGCGCAACAGGCGGCGCGCAATCTCCATCCGCCGCACGCCATGAGCCAGACCGACCTTCCGTCCGCCCGCGCGCGAGCGCTGCTCCGCGTCCTGGGGCGTCTTCCGCAGGGCGCGCTCTCCCGCGCCTTCGGCCGCATCGCGGACACCCCCCTCCCGCGCCCGCTGCGCCGCCCTGTCCTGGGCGCCTTCGCCCGCGCCGTCGGCGCCGACGTCGGCGAGTGCGAGCTGCCGCTGGAGGAGTACCCGTCGCTGAACCGCTTCTTCGTGCGCAAGCTCAAGGACGGCGCGCGCACGTGGCCCGCCGACCCACGCATCGCCGCCTCTCCGGTGGACGGCGTGTTCGGGCAGGTGGGGCGGGTGACGGAGGGTCGGCTGATCCAGGCCAAGGGGCGCCAGTACACGCTGGCCGGCCTGCTGGACGACGGCGCGGAGTGGGAGCGCTTCGAGGGCGGCGTCTTCGCCACCATCTACCTGAGCCCGCGCGACTACCACCGCATCCACTCGCCTTGCGGGGGCGTGGTGCCGCGCGCGCGTCACATCCCCGGCGCGCTCCTGCCGGTGAACGCCCCCGCCGTGGCGCACCTCCCCGACCTCTTCGCCCGCAACGAGCGGCTCCTGGCCTACATCGACGGCCCGCTCGGCCGCGTGGCGATGGTGGCGGTGGGCGCCTACAACGTCGGCCGCATCTCCGCCGCCTTCGACCCGGCCTGGAACGCCCCCGCCGGCTCCTCCTCCTGGGTCACCAACCGCCGCGGCCTCGCCGCCGCCACGAAGACGTACGACCCGCCCGTCCCCATCGCGCAGGGCGACGAGATCATGACCTTCCACCTGGGCTCCACCGTGGTGCTGGTGTTCGAGCCCGGGCGCGTGGAGCTGGCGGAGGGGAGCGTGGCGGGTGCGCCGGTGCGGCTGGGGAGCGGGATTGGGCGCGGGTAGGCCCTCACCCCCGCTCGTTCCTCGCTGCCCCCTCTCCCGATAACAGGAGAGGGCTCCGCCCTCGCCGTTATCGAGAGAGGGGGCGGGAACTTCGCCCGCGCTTCGCAGATGCCCCGTAGGGGCGCGATTCATCGCGCCCGTGTCACGGCCTGCACCGCCGCCCGCCCGTGCACACCGATCCTGGTAGGGGCAGACCTGCGTGTCTGCCCCCCCTTGCCCCGGCCGCGATCCCCGCCCTCGCACCCGAACCTCGTAGGGGCCGCCCCGCGTGGCTGCCCGTGCCTGCCCGTACGACGAACCCCGCGGCCCCGCACCCATTGCACGCAAACACCCCCTCCCCCAGGCAGTTTTGGGGGAGGGGGATGCGTCGCGGAGCGACGCTGGGGGTGAGGGCCCTACCCCTCCACGAACTCCTCCACAAAAAACCGCGGCGACAGACCCTCGCCGGTGGCATGCACCAGGAGCTCGTTCCAGTCCAGCGAGGCGCCGGGGCGGAAGATGCGCTCGCGGAAGAAGAGGCCCACCTGCTCCTGCCCCGCGATGCTGCGGCCGCGCGGGATGCCGCGGCGCGCGGCGGCGGACATCTGCGACGCCATCAGCTCGCCCAGCAGGTAGTTGTGGTAGTAGACCGGGGCGCCGCTGAGGTGGATCTTGGAGGCCCAGTCCGGCTCGTCGCGGGCGTCGGGGCGGCGCACCATCTGGAGGCGCTCCACCAGGTCCCACCAGAGCTTGTTGAGGTCGGCGCGGTCCGGGTCGCGGTACAGCTCGCGCTCGAAGTACGCCATCACCAGCATCCAGCGCGCGGCCACCAGCATGGCGGCGCGGAGCTGAGCGCGCACGTCGGCGGCCTCGTCCTCGCCCAGGCCGGCGCCCATCACCTCGCGCAGCCAGGCGGGGTCGCGGGTAAGGCGGCCCATGTACATGGCGACCGCCTCGGTGGAGAGGATGTGCGCGGGGCCGCGGACGATGAAGGGGAGCTCGCGCGGCACGTAGCTGTCGTACACCGCGTGGCCCAGCTCGTGGAGGAGGGTGCCCATCCACTTCTCGTTCGGGCGCATGTTGCACAGGATGCGCACGTCGCCCTCGCGGTCCATGTCGATGCAGAAGGCGTGCTGGTCCTTGCCCTCGCGCTCGTACAGGTCGCTGCGCGCGAGCACGTCGTCCGCCGGGAGGCCGATGCCGCGAAAGAAGTCGGTGGCGATTTTTACCGAGTCGTGGTCGCGGAAGACGTCGTCCAGCTCCACGGTGCCCACGCCGGGGGCCTCCTGGCCGAACGGGTCCTCCCAGTGCCAGGGGCGCAGCGCCTCGGCGGCGACACCGAAGCGGGCCGCGAGGCGCGCGTCCAGCTCGTCGCGGAAGCGGCGAAACGGGGCGTCGGTCCGGTCGCGGAACTCGTCCAGGATGGAGAACAGCCGCTGCTCGTCCAGCTCCTGCAGGCGCAGCTCCATCACGTAGTAGTCCGGAAAGCCGAGCGAGCGCGCCGCGGCGTTCCTGCGCCGCACCAGCTCGCGCAGCGGCTCGGCCACCTCGCGGCCGATCTGCTTGCTCGCCTCCCACGCCTCGCGCCGGGTGGCGACGTCGCGCTCGTCGCGCAGGACGTCCAGGAGCTGGTTGTTGGTGGCGCGCTCGCCGGCAAAGGTGGCGCGGAACTCGGTGAAGGTCTGCTCCAGCTCCGTGGCGCGGCGCACCAGGTCCTCGATGGTCTCCGGCGGCAGCTGGTTGCCCGTGTACTCGTTGTCCAGCAGCACCAGCTGGCGGCGGAGCAGGGGATCGCGCACGTCGTCGCTGGCGAGCCAGGTGCGCACCAGGCGCGCGTGGGTCGCGTCCGCGTACACCGTCTTGTACGCGGCTCGGGCGCGGGCGGAGCGCTCGTGCGCCTGCGGGTCCGCGCCGGTGGCCGCGTCCCACGCCGCCAGGTTCGACTCGCGCATCAGCGGCGCGATCCGCTCCACGTGCCCGTCGACGAAGGCGCGGACCTCCGCCTCCGCCGTCGTCTCCCCCGGCAGGGTCACCGGAGCTCCTCGTACAACGCGGCGATCGCCTCCGCGCCCACGTGGAAGTTCTCCACCGACATCCACTCGTTGGGCGCGTGCGCGTTCTCGCCCGGCAGCCCGAAGCCGATCAGCACCACCGGCGCGTTCAGCGTCTGCTGGAACGACTGCACGATGGGGATGGAGCCGCCCTCGCGGATCATCACCGGGTCCTTGCCGTAGGCTCGGGCCAGGGCGCGCTTCGCGGCGTCGAACACCTTCCCCTCCGGCTCGGCGAACCAGGGCTGCCCGCCGTGCAGCGCCTCCACCTCCACCGTGACTCCTTCAGGCGCCAGCGACTTGACGTGGTCGATGAAGATGCGCTCGATCTCCTTGTAGTCCTGGTCGGGCACCAGGCGCATGGAGACCTTGGCCATGGCGCGCGCCGGGAGCACCGTCTTGGCGCCCTCGCCGGTGTAGCCGGAGAGGAGGCCGTTGACGTCCAGCGTGGGCCGCGCCCAGATGCGCTCCACCGATCCGTACCCCGCCTCGCCCCCCAGCGCCGGCGCGCCGACCTCCTCGCGAAGCCCTTCCTCCTCGAACGGCAGCGCGGCGATGGCGGCGCGCTGCTCCGCCGTCAGCTCGCGCACCCGGTCGTAGAAGCCGGGGATGGTGATGCGCCCCTGCTCGTCGTGGAGCTGCGCGAGGATGCGCGCGAGGGCGAGCGCCGGGTTGACCACCGCGCCGCCGTACGCGCCGGAGTGCAGGTCCACCGACGGCCCCTG
Source organism: Longimicrobium sp. (assembly GCA_036386635.1). Taxonomy (GTDB): domain Bacteria; phylum Gemmatimonadota; class Gemmatimonadetes; order Longimicrobiales; family Longimicrobiaceae; genus Longimicrobium. The sequence continues at coordinate 2,915 of DASVVI010000901.1, read as the reverse complement.
CACCCGCACCTCCATGTACGCCAGCCCACGCAGCCCGACCGTGATCGACGGCAGCCCCGGCGCGAACATGGTGGTGTCCGAGATCATCACCGCGTCGCAGCGCAGCCGCTCCACGTGCTCCTTGAGGAAGGCGCCCAGGTTCGGCGACCCGACCTCCTCCTCGCCTTCCACCAGGAAGACGACGTTCACCGGCAGCGAACCGTTCTCCGCAAGGTGCGCCTCGACGGCCTTGAGGTGGAGGTAGACCTGCCCCTTGTCGTCCACGGAGCCGCGTGCGTAGATGCGCCCATCCGTCACCACCGGCTCGAACGGGGGCGACTTCCACTCGTCGAGCGGCTCGGGCGGCTGCACGTCGTAGTGGCCGTAGACCAGCAGCGTGGGAGCCCCCTCGGCCCCGCGCCACTCGCCCACGACGACGGGGTTGCCGGCGGTGGCGACGACGTCCACCGTCTGCAGCCCCACCTCGCGCATGCGGCCGGCGAGCCATTCGGCGGCGCGGGCGGTGTCTTCGCGGTGCTCGGACTTGGCGCTGATGCTGGGGATGCGGAGCCAGGCGATCAGCTCTTCGAGGCTGCGCTCGCGGTTGCGCTGCAGGTAGTCGGAAACGGCCATCGTCGGTGCGCTCGGCTGCGGTTCGGGTTGCTCCCTCGGGCGGAGGCGCCCGCGGACGGCGAATATAGTGCCCGCGCGCTGCTTCGCCACCGGCACCCGGCGGGCGCGTGGCTTGCACGGCCGGCACCGTTCCCAATCACCGGAGGTGCGCGATGGCGGCAGGCCCCGATCCCAACCGCTTCACCGAACGAGACCCGCAGGCCACCAACGGCGGCGTGGGCGACCCCAAGACCTCGCGCCTGGGCCTCTCCAGCACCGCGAGCGCCGTGATCGCCCTCATCATCCTGGTGCTCGTGGCGGCGGTCCTGATCTTCTGAAAGAACAGCAATCTCACACAGAGACACAGAGCCACAGAGAGAAAAGACAAGGAGCATCCGAATAGAACCAGTTTCGGGTGCTCCTTGTTCCTCTGCAGTTCTTTCTCTGTGTCTCTGTGTCTCTGCGTGAGCCCTTCAGGTGCTGATCTCGTTGAGTGCCTCAGGCGGAGCCGTCTTCCTCCTCTGGCTCCACGTCCAGCGGCACGCCCTCGGTTACGCCGGGCACGTCCACGCGCAGGCCACGCTTCACCCCCACGATGAACAGGAAGAGGCCCGCCGCGCCGATCATCATGTTGGTCTTGGAGACACGTTTCCGCGGCTCGTCCTTTTTGTCCTTCGCGGCCATTGGGGCGCCTCCGGCAGGGCAGGGGATTGAAAAGTCGATCACGGGGGCACGGGCGTGCAAAATCCCCGCCCGGCACGTAGCTTCCGGAAACGCCGTCAACGATCCACACGCACACGGAACCCGCATGCTCCGCTCGTTGCGCATCCTGGCCATCGCCGCGCTCGTCCCCGCCAGCGCCGCCGGGCAGGGAACCTCGCCCATCCGCCCCGTCGCCACCTACTCGATCGTGGCACGCGACTCCGCCACGGGGGAGATCGGCGTGGCGGTGCAGTCGCACTGGTTCTCGGTGGGCACCGCGGTGCCGTGGGCCGAAGCCGGCGTGGGCGCCGTGGCCACCCAGTCGTTCACCGAGCCGTCGTACGGACCGCTGGGGCTGGAGCTGATGCGGATGGGCCGCAGCGCCCCGGAGGCTCTGCGCGCGCTGGTATCCACCGACGCGGACTCCGCGGTGCGGCAGGTGGCGATGGTGGATGCGCGCGGGCGGGTGGCCGGCTACACCGGGAAGCGCAACATCGTGGCGGCGGGCAACGTCAGCGGCGCGCAGTATTCGGTGCAGGCCAATTTGATGGACCGCACCACGGTGCCGCAGGCGATGGCCCGCGCCTTCGAGAGCGCCCGCGGCGACCTGGCCGACCGGCTGATGCAGGCGCTGGAGGCCGCGCAGCGCGAGGGCGGCGACATCCGCGGGCGCCAGTCGGCGGCGATGGTCGTGGTGGGCCCCACCAACACCGGCCGCCCCTGGAACGACCGCATCGTGGACCTGCGCGTGGAGGACAACCCGGAGCCGCTGGTGGAGCTGCGCCGCCTGCTGACCCTTTCCCGCGTCTACCGCAAGCTCAACGAGGGCGACGCGGCCGTCACGCGCAACGACATGGCGGCCGCCGCCGCAGCCTACGGCGCCGCCACCAGCATCCTTCCCGACTCCGCCACCAACGGCGAGGCCGTCTTCTGGACGGGGATCGCCTACGCGAGCGCGGGGCGCATAGACGATGCGCTCCCGTACCTTCGCCGCGCTCACGCCGTGCATCCCCGCTGGGCGGAGCTGGTGCGCCGCCTCCCGGCCGCGGGGCTCCTCCCCAACGACCCGGGGCTGGTGGAACGCCTGGTCACCGGGATGGCGGCGCGCCGCTGACGTGACCGGCCCGCTCGCGCGCCGCGTCGTCACCCACCTCCCGCTCGCGCGGCTGTGGGACGAGCACGCCTTCCTCCCGCACGCCCGCGCCCGCACGCTGTACGAAGACGACGCGGCGGAGCAGCTCAGCCACGCCCGCCTCGCCGTCGCCGAGCTGGGCGAGGCGCTGCGGTGGCTCCCCGCGGGCCAGGCGCGCGCCTTCTGGTCCCACGAAGCCGCCCCCCGCCTCATCCCGCCCGGCACCCCCCTCCTCCCCGGCGCCGGCTACGGCTACACCGCCTCCCTCTGGCTCGCCGAGGACGCGCGCCCCGTCCTTCTCCTCGAAGTGCGCGGCGAGGACGGCTAAACTGCATCTCACGCGGAGACGCGGAGACGCGGGGAGAGCACGCGAAGTTCTCTCTGCGTCTCCGCGTCTCCGCGTGAGGCCGCGGTTCGGATGACGGTACACACTCCAGAGTAGAAGATGAAGATGCGGCGATGGCGGCTCCTGCCGGCGGATGGACAGATC
>DASVVI010000900.1:0-4447 GCA_036386635.1 Longimicrobium sp. | reverse complement strand
GAGAGCGTCCGCCCCGGCGCCGTCGTCTCCCTCGTCGGCCGCCGCCCGGATGGGACGCAGACCATCGTGAACTTCCGGGCGCGCAGTTGAACGTTTAGTATGGATGCGGGAGCGGGGCGGGGGCCGCAAGGGGGGCCCCCTCCCCGCTCGTTCCTCGCTGCCCCTCCCCCAAACTGCTGGGGGAGGGGCGTTTGGCGTGCATTGGTGCCCGGGTGCGGTGGTCGGCGCCCGGGCGGGCACGGGCAGCCACGTGGGGCGGCCCTACGGGATCTGTGCGTAATGCGGGCGTTGGCGCCGGGGCGAGGGAGGGCAGACACGCAGGTCGGCCCCTACAGATATTCGTGCAGATCGGCGTGGGTCGAGGCGCGCGAAGGGTGGGCGCGATGAATCGCGCCCCTACGGGACTCGTGCGGCGGACAGGGTGTTCTCCCCCTCACCCGCCCTGCGCCCCCGCAGGCGGGGGAGGGGGCCGGGGGGAGGGGGCCCTCTGCGCGGCGCGGATGGCCGTGAAGAGTTCGCAGCCCCCTCTCTCGATGACAGGAGGGCGCAGCCCTCTCCTGTTATCGGGAGAGGGGGCAGGCGAGTGTAACGAGCCGGGGGTGAGGGCCCTCCCCCCCTTCACTGGTACGGCAGTATCAGCGACGCCGTCGTCCCCCGCCCCAGCTCGCTCTCCAGCTTCACCTCGGCGGAGAGGGTGCGCGCCAGGCGGCGGGCGAGCGCCAGCCCCAGCCCTACGCCCCGCTCGGAGGAGGCGGAGCGGGCACCCTCCTGCACCTGCGCGAACGGCTCGAAGACGCGCTCCAGCTCGTCCGCGGGGATGCCGTGGCCGGTATCGCAGACGGCGACGACGAGCACGCGGATGCGGCGGGTGCGCGAGGGCTTGGTGGTGCGCGTCAGCCGCACCTCGATCTTCCCCTCGTCCGTGAAGCGGATGGCATTGTCCAGCAGGTGCAGCAGGACGCGCGACAGGCGGTCCGGATCCGTCTGCAGGAGGGGGAGGTCGGGCGGGTAGTGGAGGGAGAGGGTGAGCCCCTTGCGGCGCGCCGTGGGCTCCACGCGGCGCAGGAGGGTGGCCACGAACTTCCGCGGCTCCACCAGCTCGGTCGCCTCGGACGGCGTCTGCGCCTCGCCCAGCTCGCGGATCCCCTCCAGCACGCGGACGATCTCGGCCACGTGGGTCTCCGCGCGCTCCAGCATTTCGGAGGTGCGCGGCGGGAGGTCGCCCAGCAGCCCCGAGCGCAGGATGTCGGACTCCAGCAGGAGCGCCGTGGCCGGGGTGCGCAGCTCGTGGTTGAGCGCTACCAGGAAGTGGTCGCGCGACTGCCGGGCGATGCGCGCCTCCTCGTACAGGTGCCCGTTCTCCAGCACCAGCGCCACCGCCGTCCCCGCCGCCTCGGCCTCGCGCACCGTCTCCTCCCCCGGCTCCGCGCCGGAGTACAGGAGGAGCATCGACCCCGCCCCCGCCCCGCGCAGCTCCAGCGGAACCCACAGGAGGTGCGCGAACCCGTCCATTCCGTTGAGCCGCAGGAGCTGTGCGCCGCGCCGCCGCCGGGGGCGCTCGCGTGCCTCCGCGATGGGCCCGTCCATCAGCGCGTGCACCTGTGATGCCTCGCACTCGGCGGTGGCGCGCACGGCATCCTCGGTATCCACCACCGCCCCCGCCGCTGCTCCCGCGCGCTCCATGGCCGCGGCGAGCAGCGGCCCCAGCGCGTCCGCGGGGTCCGCGACATCGGCCACCGCGGCGAGGGCGCGCACGAACGGATCGCTCACAGCCGCCCCCGCCGTTCGAAGGCGAAGGCGCGCACGCGAAGAGGCGCTTCGGTAGCGGTGGTATCCTGACCGAACAACGGGCGATCCTTCGGGACGGGGTAAGCCGCCGGTCCTGCGCGGCCGGGAACGCTTGAAGATGCCCCTCCCGCCGCAATCAGCGGACCACCAACCGCCCTCCCCTCACCCACAGCCCGCAACCCGCCGCAACATCCGGCCGCAAAGGCGGGCGAACCGCAACAGCATGGCTCACGCGGAGACGCGGAGACGCCGAGGACAGGCACGGATGGATGCGAATGCCCCTCCCCCAGGTGGTTTTGGGGGAGGGGCCGCGAGGTACGAGCGGGGGTGGGGGCCCTCAGTCCGCGCCTACCGGCTCCGGAAGCAGGCGGTCGATCGCGGCGAGGAACTCGTCGACGTCCAGCGGCTTGGTGAGGTAGGCGTCGGCGCCCTCGGCGATCAGGCGGTCGATGGTGCGCGGAGTGGCGTCGGCGCTGATCATCACCACCGGGATCCCCGCCGTGCGCGCGTCGCAGCGCAGGCGGCGCAGCACCTCGTCGCCCTGCACGTCCGGAAGGTGGAGGTCCAGGAGCACCAGGTCCGGCGCGTGCTCGCGGGCCAGCTCCGTCCCCATCCGCCCCTGCAGCGCGGGAATCGTCTTCCACCCCGGCCGCTCGGAGAGGATCGTCTCCACCAGGCTCAGGTTGGCCAGGTTGTCCTCCACGTACAGCAGCGTGACCGGGGAGCGGATCTTGGAGCCGACGCTCAGCGGGGCCGGCGAGCGCCCTTCCAGCCGCTCCACCGGGTCGCGCGCCAGCCGCAGGTCGAGGGCAAAGGTGCTCCCCTCCTCGCTGCTCTCCTCCAGCACGAGCGTGCCGCCCATCGCCTCCACCAGCCGCTGCGAGAGCGCCAGGCCGAGCCCCGTCCCCTCCACCTCGGTGTGCTCCGCGCCCAGGCGGGCGAAGGGAACGAAGAGCTGGTCGTGCTGCGCGGGATCGACGCCCTTGCCCGTGTCCGTCACGCGCACCTTTACGCGGTCGTCCGGCAGGATCTCGCAGTGCAGGCGCACCGTGCCGCCTTCGCGGTTGTACTTCACCGCATTCGACAGGAGGTTGAGGAGCACCTGCGACAGGCGCTGCCGGTCCGCCGTCACGAACGGCTCGCCCCCGGGAAGCTCCCCGTCGTCCAGGGTGATGCAGCGCTGCGCGGCGAGCGGGCGGGCCAGCGCCACGGCCTCCTGCACCACCAGCGACAGCCGCACGGGCTCCAGCGAGAGCTGCTGGCGGCCGCTCTCGATGCGGGCGATGTCCAGCACCTCGTTGATGAGGCGAAGCAGGTGCCGCCCCGCCGTGAGGATGTGTTGCACCCCGCGCCGCTGGTCCGCCGCCAGCGTGCCGCGCGACAGGAGCTGCGAGAAGCCCAGGATGGAGTTCATCGGGGTGCGCAGCTCGTGGCTCATGCGGCTCAGGAACTCGCTCTTGGCGCGGTTGGCGCGCTCGGCCTCGAGCGTGGCGCGGCGCAGCGCCTCTTCGGCCAGCCGCCGCTCGGTCACGTCGCGGATGTTGGCGACCACGCCCTCGTCCGGCGAGTCGGTGGAGAGCGTCTGCCCGAACGCCTCCAGGTAGCGCCACGAGCCGTCCTTGTGGCGGTACCGGTACTCCGCGTGGCCGATCACGCCCGGCGTGGCGAAGGTGTTCTCCAGCTCCCGCAGCACCACGGCCACGTCGTCGGGGTGCACGAGCTCCCACGCGCTCCGCCCCACCAGCTCCTCCGGCGTGTACCCCAGGATCCGCGTCACCGAGGGGCTCTGGTACGTCATCACCCCGTCCGGAGAGATGATGACGATGTTGTCCTGCCCGTTCTCGATGAGCCGGCGGAAGTGCCCCTCGCTGCGGCGCAGCGCGTCCTCCGCCTCCTTGCGCTCCGTGATGTCGCGCGTGTTGAAGACCAGCCCGTCCGCCGCCGACGTGGGCGACACCGTGCGCCCGAACGTCTCCAGTTGGCGCCAGCTGCCGTCCTTGTGCCGGAAGCGGTACTCGGCGTGCCCCGTCGTCCCCGGCGCCGAGGCCGCCGCCGAGATCTCGCGCATGGCCGTTTCCAGGTCTTCCGGGTGCACCAGCGCGAACATGTTCTGCCCCACCGAGTCCTCGGGCGTGTAGCCCAGGATGCGCTCCATCGACGGGCTCTGGTAGCGGATCTCGCCGGTGGACGGGTCCAGAACCACGATGATGTCGTGCGCGTTCTCGATGAGGGCGCGGTAGCGCTCTTCGCTGGCGCGCAGCGCGTCCTCGGCCTCCTTGCGGTCGGTGGTGTCGCGCGTGTTGATGACGATGCCGTCCTCCGGGTTGTCCGTCAGCGTCTTCCCCACCGCCTCCACCGTGCGCCACGCGCCGTCGCTGGCGCGGTAGCGGAACTCGGACGACCGCGTCTCCCCCGGACGCGCCGCCACCTCGGCGAGCGCCGTCCGCACGTGCGCGCGGTCGTCGGGGTGCACGCGGTCCCACGCGGAGATCCCCACCCCTTCGCCCGCCTGGTATCCGAAGAGCCGCCCAATCGCCTCGCTCTCGTAGCGGATGGTACCGTCGGGGCCGATGATGGACACCAGGTCCGACGCGTTCTCGATCAGCCGCCGGAAGTGCTCCTCGCGCTCACGGAGCCGCCGTTCGGCCGCCTTGCTGAC
>DASVVI010000899.1:0-4487 GCA_036386635.1 Longimicrobium sp. | reverse complement strand
CCGTAGGGGCAGACCTGCGTGTCTGCCCACCCTTGCCCCCACCCCGACTCCCGTGCCCCGCACACCGATTTGGTAGGGGCCGCCCCACGTGGCTGCCCGTGCCCGACCATTTGCCGCAACCCGCCATTCGAACCCAATCCGCCGCTGAAAACACGAAGAGCCCGCCTTTCGCGGACTCCGGGTCTGATTTCGTATTTCTCGAGACGGCTTCAGCCGCCTTCGCGTAGTTCCAGCCGGGGGCTTTAGCCCCCGGTGCTCATCCCCCGGTGCTCATCGCGCGCCCGCCCACCCCTCACGTCCCCAGCCGCAGAATCCGCCCACCGCCCCACAGCAGGGCGAGATAGAGCGCCGACAGCACCGGGAACAGGAGAAGCAGCCCGGCGGCGGTGAGGGCCGTGGCGAAGATGATCTTGAAGGTCGCAGCCACGAGCGCGGGGACGTTGACCCGGCGCGTGACGGTCGGTTCCGCCGCGACAGGCAGTGTGCGAGCCGGTCCCGTGCGGGCGTGGATGGCGGTCTGCGCGGTGGGCGCGCCGCGCGCCCGGAGGCCGCGAAGCATGCCCGCGAACTCGGTGTTGGACGGGTCCAGCCAGACGGCGGCGCGGTAGGCGGCCTCGGCCTCCGTCCAGCGCTGCTGCTGCGCGAGGGCGGTGCCCAGCGCCGCGTGCAGCGACGGGTCGGCGGGGGTGAAGGTGAGCGCTTGGCGGAACTCACCCTCCGCCTCCGTGGCGAGACCTTGCTGAAGCAGGAGGAGCCCCGCAGAGAACCCCTGCGCCGCCACCTCGGCCGGGTTCGGCGGCATCGCCGCGGAGTCGCGGCGCAGCGAGTCGGTCGTGGCGAGGTGTGCCGCGGCCGCGCAGTCTACACGCCCGCCGTTCGCGGCGGTCCACGCGCCGTGCGGACAGGAGGCGGCGAGCGCCTCGTAGCCCCAGCGTGCCTCGCCGCGATGGTAGCAGGCGGGAGTCGTAAGGCGCAGGCTGTCGCCGCGCGCGTCGGATGCGCGGATCAGGGTGGCGGCGGATTCCTGCAGAGCCGCGTACTCCAGCAGGCACTCGCGCGTGGTGCCGGAGAAGCGCCCCGCCTCCGCGGCGGCACGGGCGGCGGCGGCCATGAACGCGGTGCTGCATGCCCGCTGCCCCGGAGCCCCGCCGTCGCCGCAGCGGTACTGGTTCAGTTCGGCGGATGAGGCCGGGGCCGCGGCGGTGGCCGTGGGAGTGGCGGGGACGGGAGCGGCGGCGGCCTTGATCGCCTCGCCCGCGGACGCGACGCGCGCCATGCGAAGGTTGCGCACCCGCACGGCCGCGGGCGTGCCGCCCTCGTAGCGGATCACCGTGTTCGCGTCCGCATCCACCGCGTACTCCCCGGCGCGGATGCGGGCGCACCTCCCCTCCGCGGACACCGGTGCGGCGCTTCCCGTCACCACCACGTCGTAGCTGAGCTCGACGTCGTACGTGTTGCCGTTGCGGATCACGAGCCGCCCGCCGGGCGAGGCCTGGTCCGTCTCCACGCGCGCGTGGAAGGAGACGCCGTTCTGCCGGAAGAGAACGGTGAAGGCGTCCAGCAGCGGCGGCTCCGCGCGCGAGTTGGTGAAGCCGGCCGAGGCGCAGAACGTCTGCGCGGCGGCGGGAACGGCGCCGGTAGAAGCGGCCAGCACGAGCGCGCACAGGGCACCCCAACGCCGGAAGGGGAGCGCGCCGAACAGGCTCGCTCCCACGTCAAGAATCCCGGCTCGTGCCCCGCGATCGTTCATCAGAGTCAGTCCACAGCAGAGAGTTCAGGTCCAGCGGAGCGTGTCGCCCGCGCTGGTGCCGGTGTCGCGAAGAGTGCCGGCGGGAAGCTCGAGCGCGTAGCGGGCGGCGTGCCACCCGGTGCGGGCGCGGGGCGCGAGGCCGTGGTACGTCGCGACCACGGTGCGGCGGTCGTCCACGAACGCGACGTCGAGCGGGTAGCTCATCCCCAGCATGTGCACGGCGCGGCAGGGGTCCAGCAGGAGTCCTTCCCCCGGCGCGAGCGGCGGGCGCCCCAGCAGGCCGCGCAGCCGCAGCCACCAGCGGTCCGCCACCGCCACGCTCGCCCCCAGCACGCTCCCCCGCGTGTCGTTGGCGATGCTCACCCGCCTCACGCCATCACCCCTGGTTCCCCAGCACCCGGCTGATCTGGATGACCGCGGGGCCCAGGAGCACCACGAACATCGCCGGGAAGATGAAGAGGACGAGCGGGAAGACCAGCTTCACGGTGGTCTTGGCCGCGGCCTCCTCGGCGCGCTGGCGGCGCTTGGTGCGCAGAGTGTCCGCGTGCACCCGCATGGCCTGGGCGATGGAGGTGCCGAAGCGGTCGGTCTGGATCAGCATGGCGGCCAGCGAGCGCAGCTCGGGGACGCCGGTGCGCGAGCCCAGGTTGCGCAGGGCGTCCGGGCGCGGCACGCCGGCGCGGATCTCCAGGTTCACCAGTCCCAGCTCGTCGCCGATCAGCGGGCTCACGTGGCGGATCTCCTGCGACACCCGCATCAGCGCCTGGTTCAGCCCCAGCCCCGCCTCCACGCACACCACCAGCAGGTCGAGCGCGTCGGGAAGGGCTCGCTGGATCTCGCGCTGGCGAGACTTGGCGCGCCGGCCCACGAAGAAGCCCGGGGCGATCCACCCCGCCGCGGCCATCCACACGGCGGCGAAGAGCGAGCCCCCCGTGCCCAGGCCGAAGAAGGGGAGGAAGAGGACCGCCGATCCCCCCGCCGCGATGGGGAGCGCCACGCGCACGCCGCGGAAGACGGTGGCGGCGCCGGGGCCGCGGAAGCCCGCCTCCACCAGCACCTTTTGGACAGTCACTGCGTCGGTGTTCCCGCCGCGGCTCCACTCGCCCACGCGGTGCAGCCAGTCGCCGAAGCGCTGCACGGGGCCGGGTCCCACCTGCCCGTCGCCGGCCATGACGGCGGCGGCCGCGGCGCCGCGGTCGAGCTGCGCGAGCTGGCGCACCGCCATGCGGCGCGAGTGGCCGGCCGCGACCTCCGCGGCCACCATCACCAGGAGGACCACCGAGAGCCCGATCATCGCTGCGATTGCGTAAATCATTGAAGCGGTCTCCGGGGTGTGGATCTGAGCGGAAGTCTGAACTACAGTCCTAAGTGCTAAGTCCTAAGTCCTAAGTCCTAAGTCCTAAGTGAAGGCGCACTAACGCACTTACGCACTCACGCACTTCTGTTCAGCACTTAGCACTTGGCACTTGCCGTTAAATCTCGATGTCCACGATGCGCCGGATCCACAGGAAGCCCAGGAACTGCAGCCCCGCGGCGGACCACACCATCACCCTGCCGATCGGCTCTCGAAAGAGCGTCATGATGTATTCCGGGTTCAGCGCAAAGATCATGAACCCCACCGCGATCGGCAGGATGCCGAGCACGTAGCCGCTCATCCGACCCTGCGCCGTGTAGGTGCGCAGCTGGCGGCGGATGGTAAAGCGCGAGCGGATCAGGTGCGACAGGTTGTCCAGGATCTCCGCCAGGTTGCCGCCCACGTCGCGCTGGATCATGACGGCCGTCACCAGGATGCGCACGTCCACCAGCGGCACGCGCCCGGCCAGACCCGTGAGCGAGTCCTCGAAGGGGAGCCCGAACTTCTGCTCCTCAAAGACGCGGCGGAACTCGCCGCACAGGGGCTGCCCGCTCTCCTCCGCCACCATGCGCAGCCCCGCCGAGAGCGGGTGCCCGGAGCGGATCGCGCGTCCCAGCAGGTCGATCGCCTCGGGGAGCTGCTCCTCGAAGCTGCGCAGCCGCCGCGTCCTCACCCGCCGCACGTAGCCGTACGGAAGGAAGCCGCCGATCGCCACGCCCGCCATCAGCGCCACCCCCGGCCCGCCAATCGCCCAGCCGATCAGACCGCCGAAGAGCGCGCCCACCCCCATCGAGACCAGGAAGCGCTGCTCGTTCCACGCGAGGCCGGCCTGCTGCAGCAGCGGTCCGAAGCCGCGGAGCTGGGGGATGCGCGTGGACAGCATCTTGAGCCACGAAGACTCCAGCGCGTCGCGCAGCAGGGGCTCGGCTGAAGAATTGGACACCACGGCGCCGCGCTCGTCCGCGAGCTGCCGGAGCTGGCGGAGCACGGTGTTGCGGTGCCGGCGCGCGCGCGCCCACTCGGCGCCCAGCACCACGCCGGCGGTCCCCAGCGCGGCCGCCGTCCCGGCCAGCAGCGCGGGAAGGGCGGGGGATGCGCCGCTCACCACGCCTCCCGCCGCATCGGCGCGGCCTGCGCGAACATGTCCGAGGGAAGCTGGATCCCGTTCTCCTCCAGCCGGTCGGCGAAGCGCGGGCGGATGCCCGTCGCGCGGTAGTCGCCGAGCACGGCGCCGTTGGGCGCGATCCCCTGCTTGTCGAAGACGAAGATGTCCTGCATGGTGATGACGCTGCCTTCCATGCCGGTGATCTCGCTCACGCTCATGACGCGGCGCTTGCCGTCCGCGAGGCGCGACAGCTGCACCACGAAATGGATGCCCGAGGC
>DASVVI010000898.1:0-14853 GCA_036386635.1 Longimicrobium sp. | reverse complement strand
GCTGCTGCGACTACCGCGGCAGCAGGACCTTGTTGATGACGTGAATCACGCCGTTGGACTGGAGCACGTCGTAGGTGGAGATGCTCGCAACGTTGCCGGACTCGTCACGGAGCGTGACGTTCATCGGCCCGTTCATCATCGCGGTGAGGGTGCCGCCGCTGGCGGTGCGCAACGTGGCGGTCCCGTTCCCCTGGCGGATCATGCGCATCAGGTCCGCGGCCGTGTGGCGCCCCGGGACGACGTGGTAGGTCAGCACCTTTGCGAGTGCCGCCTTGTTCTCCGGGCGCAGCAGCGTGGCGACCGTGCCCTCGGGGAGGTTCTCGAACGCGTCGTTGACCGGCGCGAAGACCGTGAACGGCCCGCGCCCCTTGAGCGTCTGCACCAGGTCCGCCGCCTTCACCGCCGCTACCAAAGTGGTGTGGTCCGCCGAGTTCACGGCGTTGTCCACGATGTCGCGCGTCGGGAGCATCGACTGGCCGCCCACCATCACCGTCGCCCGCGTCATCCCCGCCGCATTGGCGCGGCTCACCTGCGCGGATACGGTCCCCGTCGTCATGGCCGTAGCGATCATCGCCATCGCAATCGTCTTCTGCATCTCTTCCATCCTTGCACAAGGTTTGTTCATAGTGACTCGTGCAGAGAGATACGTGGCTCGCCTGGAACTGGATCTATGGCCACCGGCAGGGCTCTTGCCGCACGCGGGCTGCTCAACGGCGGGAGAAACGGGAACGGAAGGAGCGCGGGGATGCGAGTGGCGTTCGTGGGGACGGGGAGGATGGGGCTGCCGATGGCGCGCAACCTGGCGCGCGCGGGACACACGGTCGCGGCGTGGAACCGGACGCCGGAACGGGCGGGGCCGCTCGCCGTGGAAGGCGTGCGCATCGCGGACTCACTAGCGGACGCGGTGCACGATGCGGAGGTGGCGATCACCATGCTGGCCGACGACCGCGCGCTGGGCTCCGTCGCCTTTTCGCCGCGGGGGATATCCGGCACGCTGGCAAAGGGCGCGGTGCACCTGGGGATGAGCACGATCGGCGTGCGCCTGTCGCGGCGGCTGGCGGCGCGGCACGCCTCGCTGGGGCAGCGCTACGTGGCGGCGCCGGTGTTCGGCAGGCCCGAAGCGGCGGAGGCGGCGCGGCTCAAGATCGTCGCGGCGGGCGACGCCGAGGGGATCGAGCGCTGCCGCCCCCTCTTCGACGCGCTCGGCGACCGCGTGTTCGAGCTCGGCCCCGATGCGCCGGCCGCCAACGTGGTGAAGCTGTGCGGGAACTTCGTGCTGGCGTCGATGATCCGCGCGCTGGGCGAGGCGTTCGCGCTTGCGCGGAAGAGCGGTGTGGAGCCGGCTGCGCTGGAGGAGGTGCTCTCCGGCACCCTCCTCGGCTCGCCCGCGTTTCCGGCGTACGCGCGGCAGATCGTGGAAGGCCGCTTCGACCCGCCGGGGATGCCGATGCGGCTGGGCCTCAAGGACGTGCGCCTCGCCCTCGCCGCCGCCGATGCCGCGGAGGTGCCGATGCCGCTCGCCTCCCTGCTGCGCGACTCCCTCCTCTCCGGCGTGGCGCGAGGCCGCGGCGACCTGGACTGGGCCGCCCTCGCCGCTCTGATCGCGGAGGATGCGGGCCTCACCTGACGCCGCGCTGTCGGAGCCTGTGCGGACGCTACGGGCCAGCAGTTGCACGGCCGCGCGCACGACGTGGCGAAGGTATGTGGGAGGGCCCGTTATCCATTGCCGAGGGCCGTTTTAGCCCCTACCGTTGCTGCCATGGGATACATCCTCCTCTGGCTTCCGCTCGTCTGGGCGCTCCGGTTCCTCCTCCTCGTGCTCACGGGAGGAATCCTGTACATCTCGACCCTGTACCTGGCTCGCTTCCTGCGGCCCGCGAACGCGCGCGCACTGTTCTCCGGCGGCCTTCCCGCGCTCACCAGCGTTGGAGGCACCGCAAAGGTGCTGGGTCAGGAGCTGACTTTGAGCGCCGATATCGACAAGCAACGAGCCGATCGGCTCAGCGTTGTGGAGAAACGTTTGGAAGCCCTGGAGATCCAGGTCAAACAGCTGCCGGGCGTATTCAGCCCCGTTGCGCACTCGACAGATGCATCTAAGGGACCCAATGCTTGAGAGCGAGAAAACTAAGGAAGTGCGAGAAGCGCTCAAGAGGCTGCGTGAGCTGTCGCTGGTCAGCGATCGGCTTCGTGAGAAGAGCGAGCGTTTGGCGGAAGAGACGGAGGTGCTCGAGCGCGCCGCCGCCATCATCCGGGCCAGGCGGGAACGCGCGGGGCAGTAAGAGTTCTCGAGGCAGAACCGGGCGGGCGCTTTCCGGCGAAGGCGGCTCGTACCCTTGCACGCATCCCCCATCCACCTTCCGATGAACCGCGCCCTCGCATCGTTCGCGTTGCTATCCCTCGCCTCCGTGCCTGCCGTCGCGCAGGAGGCCAATCCCGTTGACCTGTACGTGAGCGGGCTCCGCTGGCGGGGCGGGCGTCTGGAGGTAGGCGAGCCGGCCCGCCTCACGAGGGGAGGGCGCAACTCGCAGCCATCGTTCACGCCGGAAGGGCGCGCGATCGTCTTCTCCGGGCAGCGGGGTGGGCCGACCAGCCAGTCGGACATCTTCCGCATCGACCTGGCGACGGGCGTGGAGACCCAGGTCACGCGCACGCCGGAGAACGAGAACAGTCCCACCGTCGAACCGGTCGGCGAGCTGCTGGCGGTGCGTTGGAAACCGGAAACGCTCTTTCGCGAGTACGGCCCCTGGGTGTACGGGCCGGACGGCGTGCCGCGGCGGGGACTCCTCCCCGGGCCGGACACGGTGGGCTACTACGCGCGCATCGACCGCAACACCTTTGCGCTGATGCGCCCGATGTCGCGCTTCCGCGTGGCGCTCTTCGACGTGCGCACCGGGCAGACGAGGGACGTCGAATCGCCCGCCGCGCCCCTGCCGCCGCAGCGGGTGCCCGGCGCGCGCGCCTTCACCGTTACGCGCACTGACTCGTCCGGCCACAATCGCATCCGCCGCGTGGACGTGGCGACCGGCCGCGTTACCGACGTCGCGCCCACCGTCCTCGGCCGCACCAGCCACGCGTGGACGCCGCGCGGCACGCTGCTGATGGGGAAGGGGAACACGCTGTACGCACTGGACCCCGCACGGGACACCGTTTGGCGTGCCGTGAGGAGCTTCGCCGGGCCCGAGCTCCAGAACGTAACCGCGTACGTGGTCAGTCCGCGAGGCGACAGGTTGGTCTTCTACTCCAGCGCCCGTGTGCCGCTGGAGGTGGCGATGCGCGACTCGCTCCAGGCTGGCCGGAGCGCGGCGGAGGTCGCGGCGCTCGCTCGCCGGCTGGCGGCGGGGCGCAACTTCGCGGTGGCCGAGGGCGGGGTGCTCGGGTTGGGCGGCGACTGGCTGGCGTGGGGAAAGGCGGCTGACGCGGCCGAGATCTTTGCGGCCGCCACCGAGCTCTTCCCCCGCTCCTTCCGCACGCAGACGCGGCTGGGCGACGCCCTGCGCGCCGCCGGTGAGCGCGAGCGCGCCGTGGCCGCGTACAGGCGGGCGCTGGAGCTGAATCCGCGCAGCACCGAAGACGAACGCGCCGCCGCGGCCGAGGTGGAGAAGCGGCTCGGCGAGCTCGGCGTGAGGTGAGCGGCCGCATCTCCATCATCGTACCGGCGCTCGACGAGGCCGTCGGCATCCGATCGGCGCTGGCCCCGCTCCAGCCCCTCCGCGAGCGTGGCCACGAGGTCATCGTGGTGGACGGCGGAAGCGCTGACGGCACTCCGGCCCTGGCCGCCCCGCTGGCGGACCAGGTGATCGCGTCACCCCGCGGACGCGCCGTTCAGCAGAACGCAGGCGCCGCGGCGGCGTCCCGCGACGTCCTCCTCTTCCTCCACGCGGATACCAACCTCCCGGACGAAGCCGACGCCCTGGTGCTCGATGGGCTGCGGCGCTCGGGGCGGGGATGGGGCCGCTTCGACGTGCGCCTCTCCGGCCGCCACCCGCTCCTTCGCGTGGTGGAGCGGATGATCGGCATCCGCTCGCGCCTGAGCGGAATCGCGACGGGGGACCAGGCGATCTTTGTGCGGCGCGAGTGGTTCCAGCGTGTCGGCGGCTTCCCCGACCTGCCGCTGATGGAGGACGTCGCCATCACCCGCGCCCTCAACCGCCTGGGCCCGCCCCTCTGCCTCCGCACATGCGTGACCACCTCCAGCCGCCGCTGGGAGGAGCGCGGAGTCGCGCGCACCATCCTGCTGATGTGGCGCCTGCGCTGGTCCTATTTCCGCGGCGCGGACCCGGCCGATCTGGCGCGGCGGTATCGCTGAAGCGCTTCCGCCCAGAAACGAGTCCCTGCAAGCGCCCGGCCTGTAGAGGTGTTAATGATCGTTGACATCCGAGCGGATGCCATCGATCGTAAACATTCCTGAATTGGTTGGTAATCGACAACAGGTTTCGGCGCCCATGAGATTGACGACGGTTCGCGAGCTCGGCCTGCTGGTGAACGCCGAGCGGCAGCGTCAGGGACTCAGCATGGGGGAGGTTGCTGCTCGGGCCGGCTGCTCGCGTGAGTCGATCGCGGCGCTGGAGGGTGGGGGTGAGCATTTGGAGATCGCGCTCGTGCTTCAAACGCTGTCGGCGCTCCGCATCCGCCTGGACGCACAGAGCACGGCCGATGGGCAGGATGGTGCCGCATGACGGTACCGCCGGAACTCGCCGTGCTGTTCGAGTTCAGAGAGACCCGGCCTCGTTCTTTCCCTGGCCGGTGACCCCCACGCGCCTCACGCCGCCGGCTCCGTATGCGCGCGGTACGAGCGGGTCCATTGCACGTGGCCCATCGCGGCGAGTACTAGGAAGACGGCGTAGAGGAGCGCCGTAGGGTAGAGCGCGCGATGGATGAAGAGCGCGACGTACGCCACGTCGAGCGCGACCCACAACATCCAGTTCTCCAGCACCTTGCGCGTCATCAGCCATTGCGCGATCAGGCTGCACACGGTGAGCGTGGAGTCCAGGTACGGGAGTGTGGCGTTCGTATAGCGGCTCAGGAGCGTGGCGAGCGCGAGGGTGCCCGCCACCGCCAGCACAGGCAGGTAGAGGAGCTCGCGCCGGCGGATGCGGGACACGCGCAGCTCGCCGTGGCCGGTGCCGCCGTGCAGCCAGTGGTACCAGCCGTACAGCGAGATGGCGATGTAGATCACCTGCAGCCCCATGTCCGCGTACAGCCGCGCGTTGCGGAAGACGAGGACGTAGAGCGCTGTGTTGACGATGGCCGTGGGCCAGCTCCACACGTTCTCGCGCACGCTCAGCCAGACGCTCACCACGCCGAACGCGGCTGCGATCCACTCGATCGTGCTCAACGCGCGGCCTCCGCGCGCGCCCACTCCGCCCAGCCGGCGGGGAGGTCGTCCACCTCGTCGGCGTCGGAGAGCGTGTCGAGGAGGGCGGGCTTGATGCCGGCCGCGCGGAACCGATCGAGCGTACGGGCGAGCACCTCCGTCGTGCTCCACGGGATGCCATCGAACAGGCCTTCGATCATCGTCCGCATCCCCAGGAGGTAGTAGCCGCCGTCGCGCGCCGGGCCGATCACCGCGGGGTGCGATTCCAGCGCATCGAAGGCCCGCCGCAGCAGCGCCGCGGAAAGCTCGGGAAGGTCGGAGCCGATGATGACGACGCGATCCGCGCCGTCTTCGAACGCGGCGTGGAAGGCGGCCTTCATGCGTGTGCCCAAATCGCCGGTGGGCTGCGGGAGGTAGCGTGGGCCTTCGCCGAGCCAGGCGCGCACTTCAGGCTCGGCATCCACGGGGGTGAAGTGGACGCGCACATCGCCACCCAGCGCCCGCGCCTCGCGGAGCGTGTGCTCGGCTAGGCGCTGGTAGATGCGCAACGCCCCCTCCGCGCCCAGGGCGGAGGCCAGGCGCGTCTTCACCCGACCCGCCACGGGCGCGCGGACAAAGACGAGCGTCACCATTCGTGAAAGATCACGAAGACGGCGGCCACGATCAGCGCGAACCCCACCGCGTAGTTCCAGCGGAACTCCTCGCGCAGGTAGAGCACCGAGAAGACGGCGAACACCGCCAGCGAGATCACTTCCTGGATCGTCTTGAGGTGCGCCGCGTTGTACCGCCCGTACCCGATGCGGTTCGCCGGCACCTGGAAGCAGTACTCAAAGAACGCGATCCCCCAGCTCACCAGGATCACCGTCACCAGCGGGGCCGAGCGGTGCTTCAGGTGCCCGTACCACGCGAACGTCATAAAGACGTTGGATACGATCAGGAGCAGGACAGTGGCCATGCTATAGTCCATGCGGGTGCTCCTCCGCGGGACGCGGCCGTTGCCGCGCCTCCAGGCGGGGAAGATTGGTCAATCTGCCAGTTTCAAGGTAGAAAGCGCGTGATCAAAAGCTTCTCTCTGCCCCTCCTGTTCTCGAGCACTGTTCGCGGTTGCCTTAGCTACGCGGGCGTTCCAGCAAATCGATGTTGGTTGTGATATTGTACATATCGCTTACCCACTCGGTGGCCATTGACGTGTCGGATTGAATGGAGGTTCACCTCAATAGCTCCGTAATCCAGCAGGACATGACAAGTGGGGCAAACACACACGATGTTTTCCGCTACGTCCGGACCGTTGTCCGGAGCCCCTAGAGGTTGCAGATGGTGACCTTCAGCGTACAACCGGTCATCGGAAATCCGAATTTTCACTAAACAGAACTGGCACTGATAGCCGTGCAACGCTTTCACTCTACGCGAGAGAGGGGTGTCCCTGACAATCCGATTCACCTCAACTCGGCGCCGGATGGGCTCATCAACGTCATTATCCGGTGGCATCGGAGCTTCATGCACTCTGACGTAGTTGGGCATTGATGCGATACCCCCAGACACATGAACATCGCTGGCTATGCGCAGGTGGGGATCCGCTGTGTAAGCCTGGTGCGTCTCGAACAGCACGTAGCCGTTCCTATCGAAAAGGGCGCCCGGAAATCGTACCAGTCGATGGTACCATTCCCCGTCCTCCCGATAAAGTGCATGTTCCGCTTTCACCCCCCATCGTTCGTTTAACAGCCGTCCTGTGACGCGTATTGTAAGTGGGCTCTGCATTTCTGAATTAGTGTCGAATGAAAAGTAGAGGGAATTGCGGGGAATTTGCATAATCGGCGTAAGCTGCGCCGGACTAGTCTATCAGCTCCCAAACATCGGGGGAACGGAGCGTGGTTCACCCCTCGCCCGCACTGCGCCTGCCGGGGCGGCGCGGGGCGAAGTCGAAGAGCTCGGTGCGCGCGTAGTGGCCCGTGACGTCCAGCGTCATCGACTCCTCGCGAATGCGGCCAAGGTCGAGCTCCGCCACGATTAGGCGGGGCTCGTCGTACACCGGGTCCACGATGTAGTCGCCGTCGGGGCCGATGATGGAGCTCCCGCCGCGCAGCACCCACGCGTCCGGCGACGCGATGCGGCCGGGGTGCGGCTCCAGCTCGGGCGGCAGGGCGGAGGCGCGCATCAGCCCGCCCACGGCGAGGACGAAGCAGCGCCCCTCGAAGGCGTACTGTCGGCTGGCCACCTGGTGCATCTCGTGCGCGGTGGGCCACACGGCCACGTGCACGTCCTCGCCCGAGTCGTGCATTGCCTGGCGTGCGAGCGGCATCCAGTGCTCCCAGCAAACCAGGGCACCCACGCGCGCGGCGGGGGTGTCGACGGCGCGGAGGCCTTCGGCGTCGCCGGGGCCCCACACCAGGCGCTCGGTGTACGTGGGCACCAGCTTGCGATGATGGTTCAGCAGCCGCCCGTCCAGCGCGAAGGTGAGGAGCGAGTTGAAGAGTGTCCCGCGGCCGGGACCCGCCTCCACGCGCTCGCTCACGCCCACCACCATCGTGATCCCAGCATCCCGCGCGATGGCGGCGAGGGTGTCGGCGGCGGGGCCGGGGATCGCGACGCTGTCACGCGCCATCCGCGCGAAGACGGCTTTGGTGGGCGCGTGATCCCAGAGCGCGGCGTCCCGGCACACGTCCAGCCACGCCGGGTAGCCCGGGAGCCACGTCTCCGGAAACGCGACGAGCTGCGCGCCGCGCTCCGCCGCCTCCCGCGCCAGCTCGGCCGTGCGCTCGAGCCCGGTCGCCAGATCCGGCGCGACCTCGGCCTGCGCGATGGCGGCGGTCAGTTTGGATGATGTCATCGCTGGCTGATGTACGAGGAGGTCCGTGTGTCCGCCGATTCGGGTAGCTCTCCGGCGGTGCGGGCGCAAGATGCGACGGTACGGTGGGTCTCACGCGGAGGCGCGGAGACGCGGCACGATCCACGAGCAGGTCGACGTTCGTATCGCTTTGAAGATCCTGTTTGCCCGTTCTGGAGATTCGCTCGATGACCATCGCCGATTCCGCTCCGCCGCGCATCCTCCCCCTCGCCGAGGCGCCCGTGGGGGAGCATGACCGGCGCCTGCTGGAGACGGTGCATCCGCCTTCGTGGAGCAACCCCGCTCCGAAGTCCAGCTACCACCTCGTGGTGCTCGGCGCGGGGACGGCGGGGCTGGTGACGGCTGCCATCGGCGCCGCGCTGGGCGCTCGCGTCGCGCTGGTGGAGCGCGGGCTGATGGGCGGCGACTGCCTGAACGTCGGGTGCGTCCCCTCCAAGGCGCTGATTCGCGCCGCTCGCGGGTGGAAGGCCGCCGCCGAAGCTGCCGAGCGCTTCGGCGGTCCGTCCATCGCTGGCGACGGTGACTTCGCCGCGGCGATGGAGCGCATGCGCCGCATCCGCGCCGACCTGAGCCCGGTAGACGGGGCGAGCCGCTTCCGCGAGGAGCTGGGGGTCGATGTTTTTCTCGGTGAAGGACGCTTCGTGTCCGGGGATGCGCTGGAGGTGGGAGGCGCGCGCCTCCGCTTCCGCCGCGCGGTGGTCGCCACCGGAGGGCGCCCCGCCGTTCCGCGCATCGATGGGCTGGCCGAGGCGGGCTACCTGACGAACGAGACGGTCTTCTCGCTGACGGAGCGCCCGGAGCACCTCGTCGTTATCGGCGGCGGGCCGATCGGCTGCGAGCTGGCGCAGGCGTTCGTGCGCTTCGGCAGCCGCGTCACTGTGCTGGACGACAAGGACCAAGTCCTCCCCCACGACGACCCCGACGCCGCGGCAATCGTCGCGGACGCGCTCCGCCGCGAGGGTGTGGAGATCGTGCTGGGGGCAAAGGTGGAGCGGGTGACGCGCGACGGTGCGACTGTTACGGTGCGTTGGACGCGGGGCGGGACGGCCGCGAGCACGGAAGCAAGCCATCTCCTGATCGCCGCCGGGCGCGCGCCGAACGTGGAAGACATCGGCCTGGAAGCCGCGGGCGTGGAGTTCGGCGAGCACGGCGTCACGGTGGACGAGCACATGCGCACCACCAGCGCGCGCATCTACGCCATCGGCGACGTGGCGTCGAAGTACCGCTTCACCCACGCCGCCGATGCGCAGGCGCGGATGGTGGTGCGGAACGCCCTCTTCTTCGGCCGCGGCAAGGCGTCCGACCTGGTGATCCCCTGGTGCACCTACACCTCGCCCGAGGTGGCGCACGTGGGCATCACCGCGGGCGAGGCAAAGGAGCAGGGCGCCGAGACCATCACCATCCCCATGCGCGAGGTGGACCGCGCGCGCCTCGACGGCGAGGAAGATGGCTTCCTCCGCGTGCACCTGAAGGCCGGCACGGACCGCATCCTCGGCGCCACCCTCGTCTCCGCCCACGCCGGCGACCTCATCAGCCAGATCACCCAGGCGATGACCGCGGGAATCGGGCTGGGCAAAGTGGGCCAGACAATCTTCCCCTATCCCACGCAGGCCGAGGTCATCCGCAAGGCCGCGGACGCCTGGAGCCGCACCCGCCTCACGCCCGCCGCCAGAAAGGCGTTTCGCCTCTTCTTCCGCGCGCTTGGCTGAAGCGATCCTCCCGCTCCCCCCGGGTCAGCCGCCCCATGCACCGCATCCGCCGAATGGATATCGTCGGGCAGCCTGACGACTTCTCCAACCCGGGAGGATACCCATGATCCCCTTTGAATTTTCGGCCTCGGCACTGATCCACGCGGCGCCCGATGACGTGTACGCGCTGATCGCCGATTACCACGACGGCCACACCCGCATCATCCCGCGGCCGCCGTTCGTGTCGCTGGAGGTGGAGGAGGGCGGCACGGGCGGCGGAACCGTGATCCGCGTCGGGATCAGGATGCTCGGCAAGGTGGTCCACTATCGCGCCGTCGTCAGCGAGCCCGAACCGGGGCGCGTGCTCACTGAGATCAACGACAACGGCTACGCGACCTCGTTCACCGTCGAGCCGCGCGCGGACGGACGGCATTCCCACGTCACCATCGCCACGAAGATGCCGCCGCGCGGGGGCATCGGCGGAGCGCTGGAGCGTTGGCTCATGCCGCGCCTGCTGCGTCCCATGTACATCCGCGAGCTGGCGTTGCTGGACGCCGTGGCATCCGCCCGATCGCCCGTGGCCGCATAGACGCCCAGCATCTCTTACCTCACGTACTCCCGCCGCACGCTCTCCGCCACCGTGCGGGCGGAAAACGGCCGGCCCAGTGCGGTCGCGGCGGCGGAGAGGCGCGGGAGAAGTCCGGGCTCGGAGAAGACGCGGGCGAAGGCGTCGGTCATCTCGCCCCGGGTGCGGCCGGCGAGCGCGGCGCCGCTTCGCTCCAGGGCGCGCGTGTTCCCCTCCTCCGCGCCGGGGATGGGACGGGTGAGGAGAAGGGGGCGGCCGAGCGCGAGCGCCTCGCTCACCGACAGTCCGCCGGCCTTGGTCGCCACCACGTCCGCGGCGGACATCAGCGACGGCAGCCCGCGCACGTAGCCGAGCACGCGCAGGCGGTCGGGAGGAAGCCGCAGCATCTCCAGCCGCGCCCGCGCCGCGTCGTTTCTGCCGCACACCGCCACTATGGTCGCCGCGGGATCGGCACCGTCGAGCGCGGCGAAGACGGCCTCCTCCACCCCGATCCCCAGCCCGCCGCCGGCCACCAGCGCGACGGGCCGCTCCGGGTGCAGCCCCCACTCGGCCCGCGCATCTGCGCACGCGGGGACCCGCGCCACCGATGGGTCGATCGGAATGCCGGTCACCTCTACCGCCGCCCCGCGCGCCCGCGGCCGCAGCTCGTCCGCAAGCGCATCGGTGGCCACGAAGTAGCGCCGCACGCCGGGCTGCACCCAGACGCGGTGCAGGGTGAAGTCGGTGATGGCGAGCGCAAAGGGCGGCCACCTGGGGCGTCCCGCTGCGAGCTGGCAGGGGAGGAAGTGGGCGCAGAGGCACGCGCTCCACGGACGCGTCAGCACGAGGTCGTGAAAGGCGCGGAAGAGGATGCGGCGGGCCGCCGGAGCCCAGTGCGCCCGGTCGTGGTCCATCCCGTCTGTGAGGTGGTAGATCCCCTGCCACACCCGCGGCGCCCGCGCGGCGATCATCTCGAACCCCGCGCCGTACAGCGCGCGCACCCAGCGCGGAGCCAGCGTCAGCAGGTCCACGTGCTCCACCCGCAGCGCCGGGTCCAGCTCGGCGAATGCGATTCGCAGTGCCTCCGCCGCGCGAAGGTGCCCGGTGCCGGTGGAGGCGGAAACGATCAGGACGCCGGGTCTCTCCATGCGCTCTCCGCGGCAGTGGGCACGACTCGTTGGACAGGATCGCCGCGGCACGCGGCGTGCCCCCGCGCTGGGGTATTCGCGAAGACGCCCCCACGCACCGGCATCTCGATTGACGCACCTCTGGTTCTTTGGCGCGGTGCTGGCCGCCGCGGCCGCCTTCGCCCTGCTCGAGATCCAGATCGAGGGCGGGGAGGGCGGCTGGGCCTCCAACCTCCCGACGTGGCGCATCGAGAACCGCTGGACGAAGCTGTTCTTCAGCGGCCGCCCGCTCACCGGCTACCACCTGTGGGTCCACGCGTGGGTGCTGGTGATGGCGCACCTCCCCTTCGCGCTCGGCTTCGCGCCCCCGTCGCTGCGAGGTGAGGCGCGGATTCTTGCCTTCCTGATCTTCTTCTGGATCGCCGAGGACTTCCTCTGGTTCGTCTTCAACCCCGCATTCGGCCTGCGCCGCTTCACCCGCGACCACATCTGGTGGCACGCGCCCACGTGGTGGTGGATCGCCCCCCGCGACTACTGGATCTTCGCTCCCCTGGGCACCGCCCTCTACTGGTACGCCACAAGGTAGAAACCGCCGCCGCCGGCACCTGGATCGCCCCCAAGCCCCCTCTCCCGATAACAGGAGGGCGCAGCCCTCTCCTGTTATCGGGAGAGGGGGCAGTCGAGTGTAACGAGACGGGGGTGAGGGCCTACACCAGCGCCGTCTCGATCTGCGACGCCGCGGTCATGGTGCGGTGCACGGGGCAGCGGTCAGCGATCTCGCGCAGGCGCTCGCGCTGATCCGGAGTGAGCGGGCCCTCCAGGATCAGCTCGCGCCGGATGTGGTCCACGCACGGCGTGCCAGATGCGCAGCGGGCCTCGTCCAGCGCGTGCACCTTGCCGTGGCGCATCCGCACCGAGACTTCCTCCAGCGGCCACCCCTTCCGCTCCGCGTACATCTTGACCGTCATCCCGGTGCACGCGCCCAGCCCGGCCATCAGGTAGTCATACGGCGTGGGCCCCGCGTCCGCGCCGCCGACTGCGAGGGGCTCGTCGGCCACGAAGACATGGCGCCCGGCCGAGATCGCCGTACGGAAGCCGGACGAACCCGTCACCGTCAGCACCTCGCCTGCGTCCGGCAGCTCCTCCAGCTTCGGGTGGGGGAGCTCGGGGAGGTGGCGCGACGCCCACGCCGCGATCGTCCGCCCGGCGTAGCGCGCGTCATCGCGGTCGCTCAGCAGGTGGTCCGCGCCGTCCAGCGAGATGAAGCTCCGGCTCCCGCGCGCTCCCTGGAAGATCTTCATGGCGTGCTCCAGCGCCACCACCCGGTCCTCGGCGGAGTGGAGGACGAGGAGCGGAAGCTCCAGTTGCGCCAGCGCCTCGTCGATGCGGGCGCCGCGCAGGTCGTCCAGGAGCTGCCGCTTGACGACGAACGGCCGACCCCCGATGCGCACGGTGGCCGATCCGTCCGCCTCGATCCGCTCCCGCGACTCTCCGAGAAGACCTGTCGCGAGCCACGGATCGGAGGGCGCGCACAGCGTGGCGACGGCGCGGAGGGAGGGGATGCGCCCGGCCGCCACCAGCGCCGCTGCGCCGCCCAGCGAGTGGCCCACCAGGAGTGCGGGCGCCATTCCGCGCGCCGCCAGGAACTCCGACGCCGCGACCAGGTCGGCCACGGCGGTAGAGAAGTTGGTCTCCGCGAACTCGCCCTCGCTCTCCCCCAGCCCCGTGAAGTCGAAGCGCAGCACCGCCAGCCCCTCGCCATTGAGCGCGCGGGCGATGTTGACCACGGCGTTCAGGTTCTTGGAGCAGGTGAAGCAGTGCGCCAGCAGCACGCAGGCGCGCGGTTCCCCGCTCGGCGGCAGGTCCAGCCGGGCGGAAAGGCGCGCCCCGGATGCGCCTGGAAAGGTCAGCGGGATCGAGTGCACGTGTATGTCTCCGTGGAAAAGCAGCGCGCCGCCCCATCTTCAGGAGCGGCGCGCGTGGTAGTCAGCCTTCCCGCGGCTCAAAGCGGAGCGCCACCCCGTTGTTGCAGTAGCGCTTCCCGGTGGGCGCCGGTCCGTCGGTAAAGACGTGCCCCTGGTGCCCGCCGCAGCGCGCGCAGTGGTACTCGGTGCGGGGCCAGATCATCTTGAAGTCGCGCCTCGTCTCCAGATGGCCGGGGATGGGGTCGAAGAAGCTCGGCCACCCCGTGCCGCTGTCGAACTTGGTGTCCGACGTGAAGAGCGGAAGCCCGCACGCCGCGCACACAAAGGTCCCGGCGCGCTTCTCGTCGTTCAGCGGGCTGGTGAAGGCGCGCTCCGTGCCCTCTTCGAAGAGCACGGCGTACTGCTGCGGCGTCAGCTCGCGCCGCCACTCGTCGTGCGGCTTCTCCAGCGGGGTGAAGTCCTGCGTTGCTTCAGACATCCTGGCCTCCAATCGTTCGTCGTGTAGCGCCGGCCCGGCCGGCTCCCTGCTCGTTGTACCCCGCCCAGGCCGCGCGGGTCGTCGCCAGCGCACGAACGGTTCCGTGGCGCATCTTCTGCACTGCCGCGCCACCGGCACTCAACCGGGAAGATGAATGAGGAAGGATGAAGCGGGGCGCGGCGTCGCGTGGGGAGGGCTCGCCGGGATCGCGGTGGTGGCGGCGGCGTGGGTGGCGGATTCCTTTCGCCGGTCCGGGCGCGAGCGTGTCACGCACCGGATCCTGGTGGACGTGCTCCTCAACGCCCTTACGGCCGATGACGCCATCACCGCGCGCCACAGCCGCCGCGTCGCGGACCTGAGCTTCGCGCTGGCGCAGCGGTACGGGATGCGGCGCCGCGAGCTGGCGACGCTCCGCGTGGGCGCGCTGCTGCACGACATGGGGAAGATCGACGACCGCTTCTTCCACATCGTCCACTCGCGCGACCCGCTCAGCGAGGAAGAGCGCACGGAGATGGAGTTCCATCCGCACCTGAGCGCCCGCATCCTGGAGCCGCTGGAGCCGATCCACCCCGGCATCGCGGAGGTCGTCGCATCGCACCACGAGTGCTGGGATGGCAGCGGCTACCCCCGCGGCTGCGGCGGCGAAGATATCCACCTCGGCGCGCGCATCATCGCCATCGCCGACGCCTTTGACGCCATGACGCAGCCGCGCGCGTACAAGGAGGGGATGCCGGTGGACGAGGCGTTCGAGCGGCTGAAGAAGGGTGCCGGGCGCCAGTTCGATCCGAGCCTCGTGGAGCTCGTGCACTCCCATCCCGTCCTCGACCAGTGGTGCGAGATCGCCTCCAACGGCCAGATCGACGAAAAGCGGGAGCAGGAGGAAGCGCTGAACGCCCCACCACCCCCCCCCC
>DASVVI010000897.1:0-9075 GCA_036386635.1 Longimicrobium sp. | reverse complement strand
CGGCCTCCGCATCCCACGCGACCGACTCCTCCGTCTCGATCTGCTCGGCGAAGTGGTCCTCCAGCTCCGCCAACTGCACGGGCGCGGCGAGGTAGATGCGGCTCTCGCGCCCCTGCCCCGCCAGCTCCGCGGCGACGACGTATGCGGCCTCGGCCAGCGGCTGCGGATGGGCGAACGCCGCGCCGCGTCCATTGCGCAGGAGGAAGCGCCCTCCCCCGCCCTGCCGCCGCTGCGCGATGCGATCCGGGTACGCCAGCGCCAGGAGCATCCCCGCCGCGTCGCTGCTCCCGCCGCCCGCGCGGATGCCGGCGCCGCGCGCGAGCTGCCGCGCCTCCTCGGCGATGCGCCGCAACGCATCGCGGTCCACGCTCCACGCACCCGCCGGCGCGCGGCCGCCACGTAGCGCCTCCACGCGCAGGCGAACGTCCGCGTCGGGGGGCGCGCCGTCGCGGGCGCGGAAGGGGTCGCGGTTGGCCAGGAGCGCCGCTAGCTCGCACGCCAGGCCGCCGAGCCCCAGCTCCGCCGCGCGCAGCACCATGTGGGCGAGGCGCGGGTGGAGGCCCATTCCGCCCATCCGCCGCCCGTGCGCGGTGATGGCGCCTGCCGCATCCAGCGCGCCGAGCTGGGCCAGGAGCTCGCGGGCCTGCGAGTACGCGGCGGCTGGAGGCGGATCGAGCCACGCCAGCTCCGCCGGATCGCGCACCCCCCACGCGGCCAACTCCAACGCGAGCGGCGCCAGGTCCGCCTCCATGATCTCCGGCACGCCGTGGGGCACGAGCGCCGCCTGCTCCCCCTCGGTCCACAGGCGATAGCAGATGCCGGGGCCCACGCGGCCCGCGCGCCCGCGCCGCTGGTCCGCCGACGCGCGGGTGACGCGCACGGTGTCCAGCCGCGTCATCCCCGTGCGCGGCGCGAAGCGGGGGACGCGCATCCAGCCGCCATCCACCACCACGCGCACGCCTTCGATGGTGAGGCTCGTCTCGGCGATGGAGGTGGCGAGCACCACCTTGCGCTCGCCGGGGCGGGAGGGCTCGATGGCGGCATCCTGCGCCTCCTGCGGAAGCGTGCCGTGCAGCGGAGCGACGCGCACGCCGCGGCCGAGATCCTCCTCCGCCAGCAGCCCCTCGACGCGGCGGATCTCGCCCGCTCCAGGTAGGAAGACGAGCAGGTCGCCATCGTGCGCGGCAAGCGCGGCGCGGACGGAGCGCGCCACTGCGGGCTCGGAGTGCCCCTCCACCGGCCGCGCGAGGTAACGGGTCTCCACGGGAAAGCTGCGCCCTTCGCTGGTCACGATCGGCGAGCCGCCCAGGAGCTCGGCCACCGGGCCGCCGTCCAGCGTGGCGGACATCACCAGGAGCCGCAGGTCGTCGCGAAGAAGGGCGCGGCTCTGGAGGGTGAAGGCGAGCCCCAGGTCGGCGTGCAGGCTGCGCTCGTGGAACTCGTCAAAGATCACGAGCCCCACCCCCTCCAGCGATGCATCGGACTGGAGCATGCGGGTGAGGACGCCCTCGGTGACCACCTCGATGCGGGTGCGCGGGCCGGCCTGCGTGTCCATGCGCACGCGGTAGCCGACGGTGGCGCCAATACGGTCGCCCAGCGTCTGCGCCATGCGGCGGGCGGCGGCGCGCGCGGCCAGGCGGCGCGGCTCCAGCATCACTATCTTGCGGCCGGCCAGCCACGCCTCGTCCAGCAGCGCCAGGGGTACGCGCGTCGTCTTCCCGGCGCCCGGAGGCGCCTGGAGCACGGCCGCGCCCGCGTCGCGGAGGGCGGCGCGCAGCGGGGGGATGACGGATTCGATGGGGAGCGCGTCCATGGGCGCCAATCTGCCGACGCGGCGCGGGCGCAGAAAGAGGAGAGGCGCGGAGGATCTCCCCCGCGCCCCTCCGTCGAACGAGCCGGGCTACTGCCCGCGCCCGGTCTTCTCCTGGAGCTCGTCGATCTTCTTCGACGCCTCCGCCTTGGTCAGCTCGTCGTCGACCTCTACCTTGGCCTCTTCGGCGAGGGTGTGGAGGTACGAGCGCTGGGCGCCGGTCATCGGCTCGTCGCCGGTGACCCAGTTGTCGGGGTCCTTGATGGTGTTGCTCTCTTCCCGCATTTCCTGCGTGGCCTTGTCCGTCATAGCCTTCACCCTCCGATTCTGGTTTCTGGCGAAAGTGCCCGTCGCCTGTCCATTTTGCAGGAAGCGTACCAAAGAAAAGCCGAAGCAGGCCCCCTCCCCCCGGCCCCCTCCCCCGCCTGCGGGGGCGCAGGGCGGGTGAGGGGGAGAATTCGGCGCCGAGAGCACGGATCCGTAGGGGCGCGATTTATCGCGCCCGTGGCCGGTGTACGCACGATTCCGTAGGGGCAGACCTGCGTGTCTGCCCTCCCTTTCCGTACCCCGATCCATGGGTTCGACGTTGAACTGTCCGCTGTGCTCGTCGCTGGACGTGCGGCCGTTCGCGGAGATCCGGGCGGCGCGCTACTTCCGGTGTGGGGTGTGCCTGCTGACCTTTCTCGCGCCGGAGCAGCGGCCGGACGAGGAGGCGGAGCGTGCGCACTACGGGACGCACGAGAACGATGCCGCCGATCCGCGCTACCGTGCCTTCCTGGACCGGCTCGCCGCGCCGCTGGCGGAGCGGCTGGCGCCGGGCGCTGAGGGGCTGGACTACGGCGCCGGTCCCGCGCCCGCGCTGGCGGAGATGCTGCGCGAGCGAGGGTTCAGCGTGCGCACGTACGACCCCTTCTTCGCGCGGGACGACGACGCCCTCCGCCACACCTACGACTTCATCGCGTGCTCGGAGACGGCGGAGCACTTCTTTGAGCCCGCCTACGAGTGGGCGCGGCTGGACGCGATGCTGCGCCCGGGCGGCTGGCTGGGGGTGATGACGGAGATCCTGGAGGATGACGGCATGTTCACCGGGTGGCGCTACGCACGCGATCCTACGCACGTCTGCTTCTACCGCGCGGAAACGATGCGGTGGATCGCGGAGCACTTCGGATGGCGGCTCCACTCGCCGGCCCGGAACGTCACCCTCTTGCAGAAGCCATAGAAACGAGGAGGCGCGGAGGAATCCCCTCCGCGCCTCCTTGTCTCCGCGTGAGCCCCGTCGTCAGGAGCGCCGTTTGTTCAGCGCCGTCCCGATGGCCAGTCCCGCGAGCGCGACCAGCCCCAGGCCAAGGATCATCGTCACCGGATCGAGCACCGGCGGTGGCACCGAGACGACGCCCTGCTCGTCGAAGACGGCCGGCGAGCG
Organism: Longimicrobium sp.; assembly: GCA_036386635.1. Taxonomy (GTDB): domain Bacteria; phylum Gemmatimonadota; class Gemmatimonadetes; order Longimicrobiales; family Longimicrobiaceae; genus Longimicrobium. The sequence goes on along the minus strand of DASVVI010000897.1, from coordinate 5,842 downwards.
GACGTAGCGGCCGTCCTCGGGGAGGGCGATCAGGTCGAAGTCGCGCGCTAGCGTGCGCAGCGCGTGGCGCATCTCGTCGCCGTGGAGGGGCGGCCCGTGGCCGGTGCCCACCGCGTCCGGCTCCAGCGCGGCGAGCGCCTCAACGGAGCGGCGCGCGGCGACCCAGTCCTGCGTGAAGTACGCGGGGGGGCCGTTCACCTCGGCGCGCCACTGGAGCACGGCCGTCATCGACTCCTGCTTGGTGGTCACGAACGCGTCGCCGGCCAGCAGCGTGCGGTCCGAGTCGCGAAAGAGCGCAACGTGGCCCGGCGAATGACCTGGCGACAGGATCCATCGCCACCCCGGCATCCCCGGGACCGAGCCGTCCGCCGGCAGCGGCTGCAGCCGCCGCGAGAAGTCGTACGGGCCGCGCGGGTACAGCGGCGACATGCGCGCCATCGCCCCGCCGCCGACGGTGGGATCGGGCGGCGGATACGCCTCGCGGCCGTCGAGGTACGGAAGCTCCAGCGGGTGCGCGTAGATCGGCACGTCCCAGTGGTCGGCGAGGGTGTGCAGCGCCCCCACGTGGTCGAAGTGGCCGTGCGTGAGGATGACGCACGCCGGCCGCGACCGCCTCCCGAACCGCAGCCTGGCCGCCGACTCGATCCACGCCGCGGAACCGGGGATCCCCGCGTCGATCAGCACCCACTCGCGGTCGCCTGCCCCGGGAGGACCGTAGAAGAAGAGGTTGGCGATCGCGGTCCGCAGGGCGGCGACGTCCTCGGTGACGGGCCAGGTGCCGTCGTCGTGCGCGGCCACCGCGGTTTCCGCCGGGGCATCGGGGAGTGCGTAGGTATCCATCAGGGCTCCTGAGGTGCGGTATCGGGAAAACGAATGCGCCACGGCTCTGTCAAAGGTCGTGCCCGGCGGGCGTCAGGGCCCCCTCCCCCCGGCCCCCTCCCCCGCCTGCGGGGGCGCACGGCGGGTGAGGGGGAGAACAACGTCTGCGCTGCGCAGGCGCGATTCATCGCGCCCGTGTCACGGGCCCGCACACCGCACCCCGCCTCGCCGCACGAGACCGCTTCAGCGGTCTTCGCGTCGTTCCAGCCGGGGGATTCATCCCCCGGCAACCATCCCCCGGCCGATTCGACGCCGGCGCGTTGGGCGCAGATGCCGTTCACGTCCGCTCCGAAACCTGCGAAGGCAGGTTTCCCGCGGTTGTTGCAGCGGTTTCAACCGCCGGGCACACCACCCGGGGCACCTCCCCTCACATCTGCTCCGCGAACGTCTCCCAGAACCGCTCGCGAAGCCGCGGAAACGGCCCGCGGTTGCGCCAGTACTCGCGGGTGATCTCGCGGGCGCCGCGCAGGTCGTCCTCGTAGGAGGCCTCGAGCTGCGCGCCGAACTCGGGGTCGAGGATGCCGATGACGCTCTCCTGGTTCAGCTCCTTGGAGCGGATGTCCATGTTCGCGGAGCCCACGATCGACCACTTCCCGTCCACCACCAGCGTCTTGGAGTGGATCATGGTGCGCTGGAACTCGAAGATGCGCACCCCCGCCTCCAGCATCTCGCGGTAGTAGGCGTGGCCGGCCCAGCGCACCACCGGCGCGTCGGTCAGGCGGCTGGGAAGGAGGAGGCGCACGTCGACGCCGGCGCGAGCGCGGTCGCACAGGATGCGGCGCGTCGCCGGGTCGGGGGCGAAGTAGGGGGAGGTGATCCAGATCCTCCGCCGCGCGCAGGCGAAGGTGATGCTGAAGAGGAGGCGCAGCGGGTGCGACGCCTCGGCAGGGGAGGAGATGACGTTGATGTGGCGCGACAGCTCCTCGCCCTCGCCCGGCTCGGAATCGACGTCGCGGGGATAGTAGTCGTCGCCCAGCAGGATCTCGCCGCAGGAGTCGGCCCAGAGCTGGGTGAATGCGGACTGGAGGTTGTTGGCGAGGCAGCCGCGCACCTCCACCATCACGTCGCGCCAGTGCTCCTCGTCCTCCGCGTCGCCCAGCCACTTGTCCGCCACCGCGGCGCCGCCGGTGAAGCCGATGCGGCCGTCGACGACGATGGCGCGGCGGTGGTTGCGCTTGTAGAAGGAGGTCAGCTTCCCGAACTCGATCGAGTGGAACCACTGGAAGCTCCCGCCCGCCTCCTCCAGCTCCTCTATGCGGTCGCGCGGCACGTCCACGGCGCCGAAGGCGTCAAGCATCAGCCGCACCTTTACGCCCGCGCGCTGCCGCTCGATCAGCGCATCGAACATGCGGTCCGATACGCGCCCCGGCTCCCAGATGTAGCACATGAAGTTGATGCTGCGGCGCGCGCCGCGGATCGCCTCCAGCATCGCCGGAAAGATTTCGACGCCGTTGTTCAGCAGGCGCGCCGTGCCGCCCGCCTGGAGCGGCGCGTTCATGGTGCCGGAGAGGCCCAGGAGGAAGTCTTCGGAGCCGACTTCGGGCGTCTCGGTGATCTGGAACGCGGTGGGGCGGCGGCCCCAAGCGGCGAAGAGCTTGGTGACGCCCGTGGCGGTGGCGGCGCCGCCCACCACGGCGAGCGCGGCGACCCAGGCGGGGGTGCCGCGCGGCTCGGGCGAGCTCACGAGGCACCCCGCGGGTCAGGCGGCGGGAGGCGCCGGCGCGGGGCTGGGGCGCGCCGGGAGCTGCCCGGGGCGCGGGGATGAAGGCGGCGGCGCTGCTTCGGGAACGGGATTCCTTTCACGTACGACGACCGTCTCGGATATCTTGTCGTGGATGGCCTGGCGGTTCCGGTCCCAGAACACCTGCGCGAAGCCCAGGAGTCCCGTCACCAGCCCCGCCGCGTAGCCGCCGAAGCGCTCGAACGAGCCCCACATGGTCAGCGGCTTGCCGTCCAGACGCAGGACCCGGACCCCCAGGAGCCGCTTCCCCGGCGTCTGCCCCCGCCAGAGCGCGGTGAACGCCGTGAAGTAGAGGCCGGTCCAGCCGAAGCCCAGCCCCAGGTCGTCCAGCAGGTCCTTGAGGCTCGCCAGCAGCCCCTTCTTCTCGTCGCGCTGCTCCTCCGCCCGCTCGGCACGCTGCTCCATCCTCGCCTTTTCCGCGCGCGCCTCCTTGAGCTTCGCGTCCAGTGCGGTGAGGGTGTCACCCGCCAGCGCCGCGCCCACGCGCGGACGCAGCGAGTCCGCCGTGGCCGAGTCACCCGCGGTGAGGGCGGCGGCGTAGCGCACCGCCAGCGTCTCGGGGGGCAGCGCCGCGGGTGCCGGCGGCGGCGGGGCGACGAGACCCTGCAGCGCATCCTTCATCCACGGCTTCGCGGAGTCGTCCTCCAGCTCCGCGAGCGCTTTGCGGATCGCGTCGTCGTCCATCCCGGCTTCGCGGAAGCTGGCGACCATCCTCTGGGCGATGGGACGCGCCTCCTCGGCGTTTTCGGCCTTGTTCAGCTCCAACAGGCTGCTGGTGAAGCGGACGGCGGTGCCCAGCCCCGGCTCCGCCTTCGCGGGCTTCGCGCTCGTCTTGCGACCGCCGCCCGCCGCCGACGCCGCGGCCATGCGGGGCGCCTCGTCGGAGCGCATCATGCTGCTCCCGAGCTCCTGGGCCGCGTTGAACCCGCGCTTCACCACCAGAAAGAGGATCAGCGCGCCCGCCGCCCTCACCGCGAACCGCGTGGAGCTCTTCGCCACGGGGCGCGACGCGAAGCGGAAAAACGCGTACGCCGCCGCCAGCGCAAAGAGCCAGGGTCCCGCCGACTGCACCAGGATGGTGACCAGCGCGAGGTCGAGCAGGATGGCCGCCAGGCGCCGCGCCGGCCGCGCCAGCTCCATCCCCAGGAGCTGCGGCGCCAGGGCGAAGTGCTCCGGGCGGATGATGTGGCGTGCGTCGCTGTTGCTGGACATCGTGTTCGCTGATGCGGGGGGCGGAACGGAGGCGGGAGGTACGGCGGAGAGGCGGCGTGGGATTCGCCGCCAAATCTAATCACCCCAAGCTGTTGATATCAACCTTCCTGGCCTCCGCCACGCAGAGCCCCCATAGCGGCCCGATCTTCTTCCTCCTCGAGCGCACCACGCGCAGCCCCGCCTCCTCCAGCATCGCGCGTATCTCGCCCTCCGCATAGGTGCGGACGATGGCATGCCCCTTTAGCCGCGTCACCGCGTCCATCACCCGCATCGTGGCGAAGTCGCGCGCCCAGTCCGCCACGATGACGCGCCCGCCCGGCCTCAGCACGCGCCGCATCTCCATTAGCCCCGCCTGCGGGTCGGTCCAGTAGTGGATCGACGACACCGATACCACCGTGTCGAACGCCCCGTCCTCGAACGGCAGCGCCTCCGCCGGCGCACAGATCACCGCCGCGCGCGCGCCATCGCCGACCCTGCCCGCCGCGACCCGCAGCATCTCCGGCGAGGGGTCCGCGCCCACGTACCGCTCGGGCGTCACCCCCCATCCGCGCAGCGCATCGAGCAGCAGCGCCGTCCCGCATCCCACGTCGAGCAACGCGTCGGCCGGCATCTCCGCGAGCCACGGCCGCACCAACTCCATGCTCGCGCGCAGATACGCGGCCCAGCGCCGGTCATAGCGCGCCGCCTCCTCCGCGTACTCCCGCCGCACGCGCGCGGCGATGCCGTCATCCACGTGCTGAAACGGGGAAAACGGAATCGGGCTCGTCCAGGCGATGAGCCAGGGTGCGAGCCCGACAGTTGTCCGCGGGGGGGTGACGAAGTCGCAACGGACTCAGCTGCCCAGTGTCCGGTTCAGCAGGTCGGCCAGGCGGTAGCCGGCGATCGCCACGCGCGGCTCGGCGGCGTCCCACGCGACGAAGCGGTAGCGCATCGGCGCGCGCTCGCCCCTCTGCAGCCACACCGGGTACCCAGCGCGCTGCGCGATGCGCATCCCCTCGCGCGACCACTCCTCGAACGCACCCGGGCGCAGTCTATCCGCGAGGCTCCGCTGCGGGTAGTCCGCGGCGATGAGGCGGGCGACGCTTCCCACGTAGTCCTCTTCGGTGCGATCCGCCACGCTCCACGGCACGGAGAAGCCGACCAGGCTGTCCCAGTAGGCGTGCAGGTTGTTGAACGGATACAGCCCCGCGAGCGTGAACGAGTTGGCGCCGCGGTCGCCGGCGGTGTCCTGCGGGGTGATGCGGGCGCTGTTGTGCATCGGCTGATGTCCATCGCCCACCAGGTGCAGCGTCCACGCCAGGTCCACCGCGCGCTCCGCCTGCGGGAGCGACGCGTTCCCCAGCGAGGTGCCGTAGACCGCCATCCGGTTCAGCAGCTCGCCCGCGCGGGGCACGTCCGGCCGGTCGATGACGCGGCCGCCCGGCGTGCGCTGCTCCCAGAAGAAGTTGACGTAGTGCCAGTCGCTGTGCGCGTAGCGGCTCCCCGGGTGCGTGCGGGTGCGGATGAGGTCCGCCCACACGCTCGTGTTGACGAAGAGGTCGCGCTGCCGGTCGGCCAGCGGGCGGTCGTCGACGGGCATCAGCGCGCGGATCCCCGCGTCCTCGGGCGCGGCCATCAGCAGCGCCACCGCCTGCTCGCGCGCCCGCGGCGTCATGTGGTCCCACGCGATGCGAGCCACCACCTTGTGCCCCACCTCGTCCCAGGCGCGGGCGGGCGTCGCGGAAAGGAGCGCACCCGCCAGGGCGAGCGCGGTCGCGAAGAGTCGTTTCATCTGAGATCGCACGGTAGAGATTGGGTTGATTGCGGCTCCGCGTGCAATCTTATCACGCGAAGGCGCGGAGGCACAGAGACGCCTTCATCTCCGTGCCTCCGCGCCTCTGCGTGAGCCGCCGTTCAGACCGCGGCGAGCTCGGCGGCGTGCGGCTGGGCGGCGGGAGCGCCCGCGGTCTGGAAGCGCGAGAACTCGCGATCGAGACCCCTGGCGATCTCCGCCAGCTCCTCCGCGTAGCT
>DASVVI010000896.1:0-2142 GCA_036386635.1 Longimicrobium sp. | reverse complement strand
CGGGCATCGCGCACGTACAGCCGCCCGCCGCCGTGCTGGAGCGGATGCTCACCGTGCGCGTGCACCTGGACGACTGCGGACCGGAGAACGGGCCCGTCCACGTCATCCCGGGCTCGCACCGGCACGGACGGCTCAATGCGGATGCGACCGCGCGCTGGCGTGAAACCGCCGCGGCCGTGCCGACCTGCACCGGAGCCGGCGGGGCTCTGCTGATGCGCCCGCTCCTCCTCCACGCATCATCGCCCTCGACCACGCCCGCGCACCGCCGCGTCGTCCACATCGAGTACGCCGAGGACGACCTTCCCGGCGGGCTGGAGTGGCACGACCGGCGCCGCGCCTGACCATCAAACGGACTTACGAGATGAACCAAAACTTCAAGACCGTCCTCATCACCGGCGCATCGGCCGGCATCGGCGCTGCGTGCGCGCGCGCGTTTGCACGCGAGGGAGCGCGGCTGGTGCTCGCGGCGCGCCGTACGGAGCGGCTGGCGGCGCTGGCGGAGGAGCTGCGCGCGGCGCACGCCACCGAGTGCCACCTGATCGCGCTGGACGTGCGCGACGCTGAGGCAGTGGCCTCGGCGCTGGGCGGGCTGCCGGCCGAGTGGGCGGAGGTGGACGTGCTGGTGAACAACGCCGGGCTGGGGCGCGGGATGGAGAAGCTGCAGGAGGGGACGCCGGCGGACTGGGACGAGATGATCGACACCAACGTCAAAGGCCTCCTCTACACCACCCGTGCGCTGGTGCCGGGGATGGTGGAGCGCGGCCGCGGGCACGTCGTCAACCTCGGCTCGGTGGCGGGGCACGAGGTGTACCCGGGCGGCGCCGTCTACTGCGCCACCAAGCACGCGGTGGACGCCATCACCCGTGGGCTGCGGATGGACCTGCTGGGCACCGGCGTGCGCGTGAGCACCGTCGACCCCGGGATGGTGGAGACGGAGTTCAGCGTCAACCGCTTCCGCGGCGACGAGGAGCGCGCCCGCCGCGTGTACGCCGGCATGACCCCGCTCACCCCCGACGACATCGCCGACGCCGTCCTCTGGTGCGCGACGCGCCCGCCGCACGTGAACATCGACGAGATCATCCTGAAGCCCACCGACCAGGCCAGCGCCACCCAGGTGCATCGGCGCGGCTGAGGCTTCTACCGCACTCTCTGTTTTCTCGTTGTTCTCTCTGCGTCTCTGTGTGAGATCGCGGTCAAGGGCCTTGCCACGGAGCCCCGCGGCGGAAAGGTTGGGGGGATGTTCTATCTGCGCATGTTCGCCGCCCTGCTCGCCTTCGTGGCCGCATCCACGTACGGCGTCGTCATCGCCCTCACGCGCCGCGACAGGTCGCGCGTGGCGCACGACTACGCGCACCTGCTGCATCGGTGGATGCTCCCCATCTTCCGGCAGCGGGTGACGCTGCGCGGCACCGAGCACCTGACGGCGCACCGGCCCTGCATCTTCATCGCCAACCACCAGAGCCTGCTGGACGTGCCGGTGCTGGCGGTGTGCTTCGCGCCGGGCTCGGTGGTGATCGCCAAGAAGGAGATCCGCACCGTCCCCTTCTTCGGCTGGCTCTACATGGTGACGGGCAACCTGCTGATCGACCGCGGCAACACGGCGCAGTCGGTGGGGATGCTGCGCGCAGCCGAGGACGCCATCCGCGAGCGGCGGGTGGCGGTCTGGATCTTTCCCGAGGGGACGCGCGGCGAGGTGCCGGGCAAGCTGCTCCCGTTCAAGAAGGGAGGCTTCCGCATGGCGGTGGCGACGGGCGCGCCGTTGGTGCCGGTGGTCGCATCGCCGCTGAAGCCGAAGTCCGACCTCAAGCAGCGCCGGCTGGATCCTAACGACATCGAGATCCGCATCCTGGAGCCGATCCCCACCGCCGGCCTCGGCGAGGGCGATGTCGGCGCCCTGATGCACGAAGCGCAGCGCCGGATGGGCGCCGCGCTTGCGGAGATGGCTGCCGAACGGGGGATCGCGCCGCCGACTCAGGGACCGGTCGTGGGCCCCGGCGGGGGCGGCGGAACGTCGGGCGCGGGGATCGGGGGCGGGGACTCGGCGGCAAGGTCGTCGTAATCGGGCGCGGAGAGGCCGAAGGCGTGGAGCACGGCGCGCTCCATCCACCGGTCCACTGCGCCGCCGGTATAGGCCGGGAGGGC
>DASVVI010000895.1:0-4987 GCA_036386635.1 Longimicrobium sp. | reverse complement strand
GCTGGCATCGCGGCTGGTGGCGCGCGCGCGGCGCATCGAAGGCGCCCCTACCGACGCCGAGCTGCGCATCGCCGCGCTCGAAATGAGCGAAGCCGCCCACGCCGCGGCGGACCGGGCCGGCGTGGAGCTCCCCGAAACGCTGGAGCAGCTCTCGGAGGACCAGCTGCTCGACGCGGAGCAGCTCATCCACGAAGCCGCGCTCGAAGACCACACCCACGCCGCCTACCTCGCGCTCGAGGCCGCCACGGATAACATCCTCCTGGTGGCGAGCCCGGTCTCGACGGCGGCCGCGCACGTGGCGCTGATCGAAGTCGTGTTCGATCGTGTAGAGGGGGGCATCCAGGGCGACCCGCTGGCCGAAGTGGAGCGCGCCGCCGCCCTGTGGTGGTTCCGGCGCTGGCGCACCGCGAAACCTGTGGTCGACGACGAGTTCCCGGCCAGCGTGCGGGAGCAGGAGTGGTCGCTGGTGGACCACACCTCGCTCGCCACCGGCCTCTCCCCACTCGCGGAAATGGTCCAGGACGAGGAGGGGTTCGCCACGATCCCGCCGCGGCAGCGCCTCATGGCGCGCAACCTCCTGCAGTCCGTGACGGGGATGTGGCACGTGCGCGAGCGGACCGGCGACGAGGCGGTCTTCGTCTCGGTGGTGGACGGCAGCGAGTCGACGGTAATCGAGCAAGGCGGAGCGGAGGAGGCGTATGGGCCCGGCGCTGTCCTGCTCGGACGCCTGATCCCCTTCACTGACGGGACGTGGCTGCGCTCACCGGGCTCCATCGCGGTCCCCGCCCCCTCGGCCGAGTGGATGCGCGCGCTGGCCGAAGCGGTCAAGGCTTCCGTGGAGCTGGAGGTGCCGCCCGCGATCTTGCTGGAAGCGGTGCTCACCCGCACGATGACGAGTGAGCAGGTGCCGCGCTCCGTTCCGCCCGCCCGCAGCGCCTCCGAGGCCCGCGAGATCCTAGCGCGCCTCAACACGATCTTTCTCGAAGCCGAGATCGCGCACGTCGTCGACCCTGCCACGCTCCCCCCGGAGCTGCGCGAGCAGATGCCCACCGAGTTCGTCTACCAGGCGCTGGACGTCATCCTCGGCGACTGGGTAACCGCGCTGGGCAACATGGCCCGCAAGGGCACCGGCGGCGCAAAGAGCAAGGCGAACCGGCGCAAACGGCGGTAGAACCGCAACTGCATGGCTCACACAGAGACACAGAGAACCGCAAGAAGTTTTCTCTGTGGCTTGCAGTTCCCTCTGTGTTCTCTGTGTGAGGCTTTTCTCTGTTTCAGAACCAGGTCGTGAACCCCGCGTACCACCTCGCCTCACCGCCGTCGCCCGGCCAGACGCGCTCCACCGAGATCGCGTCCTCGAACAGGCTGAGGCCGATGCCGTGCGAGTAGCGCGTGCCGTCCGTGGTGCGGCCGCCCAGGCGCACGAGAGACGGGCGCGCGTCCTCTGAGATCTCGGACCAGCCCGCGTCGCCCGAGAGGACCAGCGCCGGGCGCAGGGGCGGGAAGAGGAAGATGCCGCTGCGGAAGAGCGGGCGGTTGCCGTACGGCGGCAGGTGGAGGAGGAGCCGCGCCCGCGCCAGCGCCGCGGTCGAGCCCGCGAACTCGCGGTCGTCGTAGCCGCGCAGCCCCTCGCCGCCGCCGAAGCGGATGAGGAACTGCGGCGGCGCCTCGCCCGCGACGAGCCCCGCGTCGCCGCGCGCGATCAGGGTCACGTAGCGGCCCGGGCGGCGCGTGGCCACCGTCGCCGTCACCCGCTGCGTGGCGAAGTCGCCGACGCCGGCCTCGGCCCACAGCGACGCCACCAGCGACGGGGTGATGCCGAACGCGCCGGCGCCGCGCGCGTAGCGCAGCTCGCCCTCCAGCGCCGTGTGCGTCCCGGGCTCGGAGGCGGCCACCAGGCCGAAGTTGCCGCCGCCCAGCAGCCCGCTTTCCGTGTTCCGCGTCACCGAGTCCTGCCGCTCCGCGCGGGCGCCGATGCGCGCCGTGAAGGGTCCGCGCCTCCGCGCCACGAAGAGCTCGCCGCCCGCCGCGTCGTAGTAGTCGCGCCGGTCCGCGCCGCCGAACGCGGCGCCCAGCGCGTAGCCCAGCTCCCACTCGAAGGCGGGGCGGAAGACGCGCGTGTCGCGCAGCCGCCGGTAGCCCGTGGCGGAGACGGTGTACCGCGGCGCGCCGGTGCGCGGCACCGGGTGATAGCGGGCGGAGAGCTCGCCGCGCGGCGTCCCCTCCGCGAAGGCGTAGCCGCCGGTGCCGTACACGCTCCAGTCGCGCCGCAGCGGGTCGCGCGGCTCCAGGCGCGCGCCCCCGCCCAGGAAGAGCCCCTCCACCCGGTTGAAGCGGAAGACGTGGCTGCTCCGCTCCGCCCGGAAGCCCAGCCGCAGCGGCCCGGCGTCGGGGCTGGGGGGGCGGATCGCCTCGCGCAGGTCCGCGAAGTCGCCGATGCGCAGCACGTCCTCGCCGCGCTGCGCGGGGTCGCGCCATCCCACGAAGGCGGTCTCGCCGCGCGCCAGGTCGCGCACCAGCCGCGAGCCGGGCGACTCCGCGCGCCACCCCGTGTTCAGCTCGAAGCGCGAGAGCGAGGTCACCAGCCGCAGCGCCGACGCCCCGCCCAGCAGCGGCGAGCTCACCTGGATCTCGCGCCGCTGCCTCACCGGCAACCAGTAGCTGCCGCCGACGAGCGCGTTCTCCAGCTCGAAGTAGAGCCCCGCTTCGGTCAGCGAGAGCCGCCCCTGCCGCTCGGTGAAGCCGAAGCGCGCGCGGGCGATGGCGGCGCGGTCCACGTCCAGGTAAAAGGTGCCCGCCAGCAGGCGCAGGCCATCGCCGGGCGCCTCCGCGCGCGGGCGCACCGCCACGGCCACGAGCGTCGTCACCCCCTCCTGCGTTCGAACGCGCACCGTGTCCTCCGCCGTGTAGCGGTAGAACTCCGGCCCGCGCAGCGAAAAGGGGTGCACCGCGCGCGTCATCGTGCTGCGACGGTTGGCGTTGGGCGAAAGCTGGAGAGCGTCCACCGTGCTGCCGTACAGGTGCGGCACCACCCACGGCGCATCCAGCCAGCTGCCGATGGTGTACGGCGTGGGCGCGAGCTGGCGGATGCGGTGACCGCGGATGCGCTGCTCCAGCCCCCCGTCGCGCCCCCAGCGCACGTCCCCCGCGAACTCGTCCACCGTCAGCGGAAGCTCGCCCCCCGCCGCCGAGTCCGCGCGGAGCGACAGGTACACGCTGGACTCGACTTGCGCGCGGTAATCGGCCAGCCCCGCGGGAATGATCCCCACGGTCGCCCGCACCCGCGCCACCAGGTCGCGCGTGCCGGGTGAGTCGAAGGCGAGCGAGTCCTCCGCCGGCCGCGCGGGCACCGTCACCGTCGCGGGCATGCCGATGCGCACCGTGTCGCGCGGGGCGGGGAAGCGCAGGGTATCGCGGGGCGGCTGCCCCGTGGGCACCTGCAACAGGAGCGCGGCGCCGATCGCCAGGAGGGTCATGGTAGGGATGCACGGGTCGGGGCGCCCCGCCCGTCCGGCGGGGCCGCCATGCTTCACCGGGGCAAGCGCCGCGCCAGAAACGGCTTAGATGCCGCCCATCACCTCGCGGAGCGCCCCCACTCCGCGCGCGGGGTGGTTGGTGATGACGCCTCTGACCCCCGCGCGCAGCAGCTCGCGCAGCCGCCCCGGATCGTCCACCGTCCACACCACAACGTCCAGCCCAGCGCCTTGCAGCTCCGCCAGCGCCGCGGGCGTGGCGGCGGAATGGTGGAGGCACACGCCGCGGACCCCCAGCCGCCGCGCCGAATCACGCGCCGCGTCGTCCCACCGCTCGCTCAGGAGGAAGCGCGCGGCGTGCGGCGCAAGCTCCCCCAAGCGCTCCACTACGTCCGGCAGAAAGGACGAAAAGAAGGTGCGATCGAGGACACCCGCCGCCTCGATGGCCGAGATCGACGCCGCCTCCGCCCCCGCCGACTTGATCTCGACGTTGAGCCACGCCCCGCTCTCCGCCGCCCACGCCGCCGCCTGCTCCAGCCGCGGCACCGGCTCGCCCCGCGACCGCGCCGCCGACACCTCCTCCCAAGACATCGCCGCCACCGCGCCCGTGCGGTCGGTGGTGCGGTCCAGCGTCGCGTCGTGGATCACCACTGGCGTGCCGTCGCCCCCCGGCTGCACGTCCAGCTCCACCCCGTCCGCCCCTTCCTCGCGGGCCAGGCGGAAGGCGAGCAGCGTGTTCTCCGGCGCGCGCCTCGGGGAGCCGCGGTGGCCGAGGACCAGGGGACGCTCGGGAAAGATCATCGTGCGCGGGTGCGGGTGACGGCGGGCAAGGGCACGGCGGATCGCCGGAAGAAACGGGCCGCGGCCCGGGGGCGTGAAAGCGGCCACGGATCGCTATCCGATACCCTACGCGTTCCCAACGGCGCGCCGCCGCTACGCCACCCGCGGCGACTCCCTGCGTTTCCCGCCACGCGCCACCTCCCGATCGTGCTAACCCCGCCCCGGATGCGCCATCAGCTAAAGTGTACGGAGTGAACAACCCTGCATAGCTTGGTGGAGAGGCGGTGCGCGACCGTGCGCCGCACATCCTTCACCAGGGGAGCGCCGTATGAAGACGAGGCAATGGTTCCTGGCCGGGTTGCTGGTGCTGGCGGCGTGCGGCGAGAGCGCGACCGCCCCCGATGCGAATCCGCTCCGCGAGGGCGGCGGCCTGATGGGCTCCGGCACCGTCACCCCCCCGCCGCCCCCGCCCCCCACCGACGGAACGACGCAGGCTGCGAGCGATACGACGGGTGGTCTGGACAGCAATCTCACACAGAGCCACGGAGAGAACTGAAAGAGCGTTTCTCTGTCCCTTTCAGTTCCCTCTGTGCCCTTCTATGAGAAGGCCTTATCTGTCAAGGGCCAACGTGGTGGCCCTGCCGGCCTCCGGCCGGCATTTTCGTCCCCTGACCGTGCCTGCGCTGAATCGCAGGCGCACTCCATAACGGGGGGCGTGTGGAGCGGAATGCACA